>NZ_JBWKTH010000029.1:0-86958 GCF_059420225.1 Pseudomonas sp. GW821-FHT04D07 | reverse complement strand
TTGGCGAGGTCGACGCCGGAATTGTCCGCCTTGACGCGAACCTTGACGTTGTAATCGACAACGCGTTTGACAGCTACAAGAACCTTCATGGATTCCTCGTTACTCTCCGGTGAAAAGGAAATCGCCAGGACTTGCCTGGCGGTTGATGCTCAACGGCGCACAAGGGCACCTCCAAAAACGCCGGCACTTGAAGCGAAAACACTGCCGCCGACCACCCTATACCGTCCGTCGGACGCGACCAGGCAGTCATGAACCGTCAAGGCGTGTAAACTCCGCGCCAGAACGGTATGCCGCTGTACTTTCCACTGCCTTCGCCCTGTCTTTAGAGGGGCTCCTGAATCCTGGATTCAGCCTACGGCGAGCGCGAAACCGCCCGTATCTTGACCGGAACGCCCATTCCGGTCAATACGGCAAAATGGCCAGTCATAAGCCGCGCTTCTTTGATTTATCTAGCCTGCAGCGAATTCAAACAAACGTTTGTATTGGACGCTGGTAGTGGTGTAGATATAATGCGCCGCCTAGAGAGAAAGATGTCTCATCCGTGATCCTCTTCCCGACGTGGTGCAGGAATACTGGCGAGGGACACCAAACCTCCAATTAGAAAAAAACTGTTGAGCCTTGAGTAGGAGAGAGTCTGTGGAACGCGAATACATGGAATTCGACGTGGTCATCGTCGGTGCCGGCCCCGCAGGCCTGTCCGCCGCTTGCCGGCTGAAACAGAAAGCGGCTGAAGCGGGTCAGGAAATCAGCGTCTGCGTCGTGGAAAAAGGTTCCGAGGTCGGTGCCCATATCCTTTCCGGCGCGGTGTTCGAACCACGGGCGCTGAACGAGTTGTTCCCTGACTGGAAAGAACTCGGCGCGCCGCTGAACACACCAGTCAAGCGTGACGACATCTATGTCCTGCGCAGCAGCGAGACCTCGACCAAGGTTCCCGACTTCTTTGTGCCCAAGACCATGCACAACGAAGGCAACTACATCATCTCCCTGGGCAACCTGTGCCGCTGGCTGGCCCAGCAGGCCGAGAACCTGGGCGTGGAAATCTACCCCGGCTTCGCCGCCCAGGAAGCCCTGTTCGACGAGAACGGCGTGGTCCGCGGGATCATCACCGGCGACCTCGGTGTCGACCGTGAAGGCCATCCAAAAGACGGCCTCTATACCCCGGGCATGGAACTGCGCGGCAAGTACACGCTGTTCGCCGAAGGCTGCCGTGGGCATATCGGCAAACAGCTGATTTCGCGTTTCAAGCTCGACAGCGATGCGGATGCCCAGCACTACGGCATCGGTCTGAAAGAAATCTGGGAAATCGATCCGGCCAAGCATGAGCCAGGGCTGGTGGTACACACCGCCGGTTGGCCGCTGGACATCATGAGCCCCGAGAACACCGGCGGTTCGTTCCTTTATCACCTGGAAAACCACCAGGTGGTGGTCGGTCTGATCGTCGACCTGTCCTACAGCAACACCTTCCTCTCGCCGTTCGACGAGTTCCAGCGCCTCAAGCATCACCCGGTGCTCAAGCAATACCTGGAAGGCGGCAAGCGCATCAGCTACGGCGCGCGGGCCATCTGCAAGGGCGGCCTGAACTCGCTGCCGAAGATGGTCTTCAAAGGCGGCGCGCTGATCGGTTGCGACCTCGGCACCCTGAACTTCGCCAAGATCAAGGGCAGCCACACCGCGATGAAGTCCGGCATGCTCGCCGCCGAAGCCGTGGCCGAGAAGCTGCTGGCCGGCGCCGAAGGCGGTGACGAACTGAACAACTATGTCGAGTCGTTCAAATCCAGCTGGCTGTACGAAGAACTGTTCGCCAGCCGCAACTTCGGCCCGGCGATGCACAAGTTCGGTCCGATCGTCGGCGCCGGCTTCAACTGGCTCGACCAGAACATCTTCGCTGGCAAGCTGCCGTTCACCCTGCATGACACCAAGCCGGACTACGCCTGCCTGAAGCTGGCGGCCGCCTGCCAGAAGATCGACTACCCGAAACCGGACGGCAAGCTCAGCTTCGACAAGCTCAGCTCGGTATTCATCTCGGGTACCAACCATGAAGAAGAGCAGCCTTGCCACCTGAAGCTGACCGACCCGAGCATCCCGATCGGCAAGAACCTGCCGCTCTACGATGAACCGGCACAGCGTTACTGCCCGGCAGGTGTGTACGAAGTGATCACCCAGGAAGACGGTGCGAAGCGTTTCCAGATCAACGCCCAGAACTGCGTGCACTGCAAGACCTGTGACATCAAGGATCCTTCGCAGAACATCACCTGGGTCACCCCGGAAGGTGCCGGCGGCCCGACTTACCCGAACATGTAAGTCTCAAGCCGAACAAAGTAGGAGCGAGCTTGCTCGCGATGGTAGTCAGGGCACCGCAGGGTATCAGGTGCCCCGCGTTATCGTTGACGTCCATCGCGAGCAAGCTCGCTCCTACAGTGGACCATGTTCGGCCTAAACCGAACGGCATTGCCCCCAGGGGGCCTTTTTTTGGCCTGGGAAAACCGCCCCGGCGCCTAACCTCAATCCAATCCTACCTCCACCCGATCACCATTCAAACGCACCGGCCAGACCCGCAAGCGCTGTTCGGGATACTCGATACAAACCCCATCCGCCAGGCGGAAGTGCTGTTTGTACAAGGGCGAGGCAATCACCAGTTCGCCCTTCAGCGTACCGACGATGCCACGGCCAATAACATTGGCCCCCGATTTCGGATCGCGGTTATCGATGGCAAAAACCTGCTCGCCACCACCGATAACCGGCAAATGGAACAACGCCACCTGGTCGCCGTCGAGCCAGGCGACCACGCCGGAATCCGCTACCAGATCAGCGCGATTACACAGGGTTTTCCATTCCACAGCGTTCTGCGGACGTTCCAGGGTCGTGGTGTTCATCAGTTCAGCTCCTCGGCGACAGGGATCAGGTGCAGTTCATGGGCGCGGGCCGGACGACGCTGGCCACGCTCCTCGACGAAACGGATGGCGGGATCGCCGCCGGTGTCATTGACGAAGGTGCGGAAGCGCTTGAGCTTCTCCGGGTCCTGCAGGGCGTTGGCCCATTCGCACTGGTAACGGTCGATCAGCAGATTCATCTGTGCCTCCAACTCGCCGGCCAGGCCCAGGCTGTCATCGATGATCACCGCCTTGAGATAGTCCAAGCCGCCGTCCAGGCTTTCACGCCACACCGAAGTGCGCTGCAGGCGGTCGGCGGTGCGGATGTAGAACATCAGGAAGCGGTCGATGTAGCGGATCAGGGTCGCGTCATCGAGATCGGTGGCGAACAACTCGGCATGTCGCGGGCGCATGCCGCCATTGCCGGCGACGTAGAGGTTCCAGCCCTTGTCGGTGGCGATCACGCCGATGTCCTTGCTCTGCGCCTCGGCGCATTCGCGGGTGCAACCGGAGACCGCCAGCTTGAACTTGTGCGGCGCCCGCACGCCCTTGTAGCGATTCTCCAGCAGCAGGGCCATGGCGACACTGTCCTGCACGCCATACCGGCACCAGGTGCTGCCGACGCAGGACTTCACCGTGCGCAGCGATTTGCCGTAGCCGTGACCCGTCTCGAAGCCGGCGTCCACCAGTTCGCCCCAGATCTGCGGCAACTGGTGCAACTGGGCGCCGAACAGGTCGATACGCTGACCGCCGGTAATCTTGGTGTAAAGCTCGTACTTCTTCGCCACGGCACCGAGGGCGATCAGTTTGTCCGGAGTGATCTCGCCGCCAGCAATACGCGGAATGATCGAATAGGTGCCGTTTTTCTGCATGTTGGCCATGAAGGTGTCGTTGGTGTCCTGCAACGGCACCAACGCCGGATCCATGATCGGCTGGTTCCAGCACGAAGCGAGGATCGAGCCCACCGCCGGCTTGCAGATATCACAGCCGACATGGCCCTTGCCGTGGCGCGCCAGCAGCGCGTCGAAAGACTCGATGCGCTCGACCCGGACAATGGCGTAAAGCTCCTGGCGAGTATGGGCGAAATGCTCGCACAAGCTCTTGTCCACCGTGACGCCACGGGCGCTCAACTCGTGCTCGAAGACCTGCTTGAGTAGCGCGGCACAGCCGCCGCAACCGGTGGCCGCGCGGGTGCAGGCCTTGAGTTCGGAGAGTTCGCTGCAACCGCCGTCGATGGCCGAACAGATCGCGCCCTTGCTGACGTTATGGCAGGAACACACGGTAGCGCTCGCGGGCAAGGCATCCACGCCCAGGGCCGGTGCCGCTTCGCCCAATGGCAGGATCAGCCCGGCGGGATCGGCCGGCAGGTCGATGCCATTGCTGACGTACTGCAACAAGGTATCGTAATAGCTGTTATCCCCCACCAGCACCGCACCCAGGGCGCGCTTGCCGTCGGCGGACACCACCAGGCGCCGGTAGCTGGCGCTGGCCTCGTCGATAAAGCGGTAGCTGCGTGAACCTGGCGTGGCGCCATGGGCATCGCCAATGGAACCGACATCGACCCCCAGCAGCTTGAGCTTGGTCGACATGTCCGCGCCCATGAACGGCTCGCTGTCTTCGCCACAGAGTTGCGTGGCCACCGCGCGGGCCATCTGGTAGCCCGGCGCGACCAGGCCGAAGATCCCACCGTTCCACGCCGCGCACTCGCCGATGGCATAGATGTCCGGGTCGCTGCTGACGCACTGGCTGTCGATGGCCACCCCGCCACGCGGGCCGAGTTCCAGGCCAGATTGCCGGGCCAGGGCATCCTGCGGACGGATACCGGCGGAAAACACAATCAGGTCGGCCTCGAGGAAATCCTCACCAGCGAAGTTCATCCGGTAGCGGTATTCGCTGCCGGCACTGATCGACTGGGTACCACGGGACAGGTGCACACTGACCCCCAGCGCCTCGATCTGGTCCTTGAGCGCCTGACCGCCTTGTTCATCCAACTGGACCGGCATCAGCCGTGGCGCGAACTCCACCACATGTGCTTCCAGCCCCAGGGACTTCAAGGCATTGGCCGCTTCCAGGCCCAACAGGCCACCGCCGACCACCACGCCACGACGGGCATTTTTAGACGCGTCGCGAATGCGATCGAGATCCCCCAGGGTCCGATAGACCAGCCGCGAGTCGCCTTCGGCGCCTTCGATCGGCGGAACGAAGGGGAAGGAACCGGTAGCCAGCACCAGCTTGTCATAGGCCACACAGCCGTCGGCGGTGATCACCTCGCGACGTTCGCGATCAATCTCCAGCACCGCGCGCCCCAGGTGCAAGGTGACCCCGGGGGTCTGGTACAAGGCGATATCGCCGAGGGCCAGGGCCTGCGCATCGCGACCGCTGAAGTATTCGGACAAGTGCACACGATCGTAGGCGCGCTGCGGCTCTTCGCTGAACACATGAATCTGATAGTGCGCCAGGGCGCCGCGCTCGACCAATTGTTCGACACAGTGATGACCCACCATGCCGTTGCCGATCACCACCAGCGTTGGCCGGGTATTCGAGGTCGCTGAATAGCTGTTCATAGGGAGCATCCGTCAAAGCCAATCCGGTTTTTCGAAGGCAAAAAAAAGCGCCTGGAACCAAAAGGTTCCAGGCGCCTTTGCCTGTTCGTGCTGCCGGCCCGTGGGCCCGACGCAGTCATGTTCACCCGGGCCGGTTGTGGCCAAACGATCGCCGTTGATCGACGGGGCGTCCCACTCGCGCCATCGCGGTGAGGTATCAGGGGCTATGCATCGCTTGTGCCAATACCCGTCAACCAAGGCCGAACACGATCCCTGTAGGAGCCGGCTTGCCGGCGATGGCGTCCGCATGGACAGCGCAAGGTTCAAGGGCCTCATCGCCGGCAAGCCGGCTCCCACGGGTTACGCGGTGTTTTCAATAGCCCATTTCCTTAGCTGACTGGCGTTGGGAAAAGTTCAAGCCCAGCCAGGCAACAAAGCGCTAAAACAGTGCAACATGACTCGTCTTGCCCCATCACGACGCCGATTTTCATTGCCCTGGGTGGCGCCAGCGCACCGACCTCACCCCATGTCAGCCTTGTCTGCCGCACCCTGCCAGCCGTCACTGATGCAGTTGGCGCGCGCATTGCTAATGCCTGCATAGGCCATCAACGTCGATGGCACTCTATTTCACTCTCCAGGCAACAGTCACGACAAAGGCGCCGTGCCGCTCCCGTTGAAAAACGTGGAGCCGCAGGCGCCTTTTTTCGTTTCCGCCGGACCCGGTTGCCAAGCCGGGACGCATTATCGAGGACGCACCATGACCGATACCCAGGTGGCCAGCAAAACCGTGCGCAGTGTCTGTCCCTATTGCGGCGTAGGGTGCGGCATCGTCATGCAGGTCGAGGACAACCTGATCGTCAAGGTCTCGGGCGACAAGCAACACCCAAGCAACTTCGGGCGTCTGTGCACCAAGGGCAGCACCTGCGGCCAGGCGGTGGCCGACTCCGGGCGCATGGAAAACGCTTTCCTGCGCTCGCAACGCAGTCGCGACCCGGCCCGGGTCGGCATCGACCAGGCCATCAGCGCCACCGCCAGCCGCCTGCGCGGTATCATCGACAGCCATGGCGCGGATGCCGTGGCGCTCTATGTCTCCGGGCAAATGTCCCTGGAAGCCCAGTACCTGGCCAACAAACTGACCAAGGGCTTTATCCGCAGCCGGCATATCGAATCCAACTCGCGCCTGTGCATGGCCAGTGCCGGCAGCGGCTACAAACTGTCGCTGGGGGCCGATGGCCCGCCGGGTTCCTATGAGGACTTCGAGCACAGCGAGCTGTTCCTGGTGATTGGCGCGAATATGGCCGACTGTCACCCGATCCTGTTCCTGCGCCTGCTCGATCGGGTCAAGGCCGGAGCCAAGCTGATCGTCGTCGATCCGCGGCGCACCGGCACCGCCGACAAGGCCGACCTGTTCCTGCAGATCAAGCCGGGCACCGACCTCGCCCTGCTCAATGGCCTGCTGCATCTGCTGGTAAAAAACGGCCACAGCGACCGTGACTTCATCGCCGCCTTCACCGAAGGCTGGGAGGTGATGCCCGACTTCCTCGAGGACTACCCCCCGGCCCGGGTCGCCGAACTGACCGGCCTGGCCGAGGCCGACCTGCACCAGGCCGCGCAGTGGATTGGCCAGGCCGCCAACTGGATGAGCTGCTGGACCATGGGCCTCAACCAGAGCGTGCAAGGCACCTGGCACACCAATGCGCTGTGCAACCTGCACCTGGCCACCGGCACCCTCTGCCGTCCTGGCAGTGGGCCGTTTTCCCTGACCGGGCAACCCAACGCCATGGGCGGACGCGAGATGGGCTACATGGGCCCCGGCCTGCCGGGCCAGCGCTCGGCGCTGGTGGCCAGCGACCGCGCCTTTATCGAGCAGCTGTGGCGTCTGCCCCCCGGCAGCCTGCGCGCCGAAGCCGGCGAAGGCACGGTGGCGATGTTCGAGGCCATGCGTGCCGGCAGCATCAAGGCCTGCTGGATTATCTGCACCAACCCGGTGGCCAGCGTCCCCAACCGACAGAACGTCATCGAGGCGCTGCAAGCCGCCGAACTGGTCATCAGCCAGGACGCCTACCTGGATACCGAAACCAACCGCTACGCCGATATCCTCCTGCCCGGCGCCCTGTGGGCCGAGGCGCAAGGCGTGATGATCAACTCCGAACGCAACCTGACCCTGATGCAGCAGGCCGTGCAGCCACCCGGCGAGACCCTCCCCGACTGGCAGATCATCGCCCGCGTGGCCTGCGAAATGGGCTATGCCGAGGCCTTCAGCTATGACAGCGCCGAGGCGGTGTTCGAGGAGATCAAGCAGGCCTGGAATCCCAAGACCGGCTATGACCTGCGCGGCGCCAGCTATGCCCGCCTGCGCGAGCAGCCGCTGCAATGGCCCTGTGCCGAGGCGCAGGGGCCCACGCGCAATCCGATCCGCTACCTCAACAACGGCCTCAGCCAGGCGCTGAAATACGCCCAGGACGGCCAGCAACCGGCGATCGCCTTCCCCACCGAAAGCGGCAAGGCACAGTTCTTTGCCCGGCCGCACCTGATGCCGGCGGAAATGCCCGACGAGGCATTCCCGCTGGTGCTCAACACCGGGCGGGTGCAGCACCAATGGCACACCCTGACCAAGACCGGCAAGGTGCCGACCCTGAACAAGCTCAACCCTGGCCCCTTCGTGGAAATTCATCCCGACGACGCCACTCGCCTGGGCATCCAGGAACGCGACCCGGTGCAGATCCGTTCGCGGCGGGGCCGCGCGGTGCTGCCGGCGGTGATCACCGACCGGGTCCGACCGGGCAACTGTTTCGCGCCCTTTCATTGGAACGATGTGTTCGGCGATGACCTGGCGATCAACGCCGTCACCAGCGACGCCATCGACCCGCTGTCGCTACAACCAGCGTTCAAGTTCTCTGCGGTGAACCTGCTGGCCCTGGCCCCGGAGCCCGCCAGCCTTATACCCGAGGGCGCGCTGGCCGGCACCTCGACTGTCGCCCCGGAGGGCTTTTCGTCCATGCAGATCAACGCCTTTGCTCGCCTGCTCAACCTCGATATCCCGGCAGAACTGAGCCTGGCCAGCGACGAGCGCCTGTACATGCAGGGCTACCTGCTGGGCCTGCGCAGCGCCGAGGCCCAGACACCGGGGGTACCCACCCTCCCCGCCAGCGCGCCCTTTGGCGCCGACAAACGCCTGCTGCTGGATGGCCTGCTGGCCGGGCTGTTTTCCCGTACGACGAGCACCGCGCTGGAACCGCAGACGACCGCCACGGTTCCAGCACCAACTGCCGAATGGCTGGTGCTCTGGGCCTCACAAACCGGCAACAGCGAAGAGCTGGCCCAGGCCTGCGCCAAGCGTCTGGACGCCGCCGGCCAACGGACCTGCCTGCGCGCCATGGACGAGGCCGGCCTTGACGACCTGCGCGCCGCCAGCAGCGTGTTGCTGGTCACCAGCACCTTCGGCGACGGCGACCCACCGGACAACGCCGCGGGTTTCTGGCAGACGCTGCAAGGAGCCCAGGACCAGGCCCTGGCGCAAAGCCGCTACAGCGTACTGGCCCTGGGCGACACCAATTACGATCAGTTCTGCGGTTTCGGCCGCAAGCTCGACGAGCGCTTGAGCGAACTCGGCGCTGAACGCCTGCTGCCGCGCCTGGAGTGCGAACAGGATGCCCAGCAAGCCGTCGAACCCTGGCTTACCACCCTGTGCACGGCACTCAGCGGCCCATCAGCGCCTCCGGTCGCACTCCCGACAATCGTCGCCAGCGCTGCCGTGTCGGCAACCGCGCAGCCGGCTCGGACCGACGTCGGCAGCCCCTACAGCCGTCATCACCCATTGCACGCCCGCCTCCTGCACAACCAGGTGCTGAATGCCCCGGGCGCGGAAAAGGAAACCCGGCACCTGGTGTTCGACCTCGCCGACCAGGACTTCCCCTACCAGGCCGGCGATGCCCTCGGCGTCTGGCCAAGCAACTGCGCGGAGGCGGTCGACAAGCTGCTGGATATCCTGCAGTTGGACGGCGACAACCTGGTCACGCTCAAGGACAAGGCGCCGATGACGCTGCGCGAGGCCCTGCTCGACCACCTGGACATCACTCGCATCACTCCGGAGATCCTCCGTCGGGTCTGCGGGCTTTGCGCCAGCCCCTGGCTGGATGAGTTGCAGGAGGAAGCCAATCAGGCCCGGCTCAAGGACTGGCTCTGGGGCCGGCAATTGCTCGACCTGCTGCACGAGTTCCCCATCAGCCTTGGCGCCAACCAGTTGATCAGCCTGCTCAAGCCTTTGCAGCCGCGCCTGTACTCGATTTCTTCCAGCGCGAAAGTCACCCCGAGCCAGGTGCACCTGACGGTTTCCACGGTGCGCTACCGGCATGGCGAGCAGATCCGCGGCGGGGTCTGTTCGACCTTTCTCGCCGATCGTGCCGCCACGACCGGGGCACGCCTGTTTATCCAGCGCACCACGCACTTCCGGGTCCCGCAGGACCCACGCACGCCGCTGATCATGATCGGCCCCGGCACCGGCATCGCGCCGTTTCGCGCCTTCCTGCAGGAACGCCAGGCCCAGGGCGCCGAAGGCAAGAACTGGTTGTTTTTCGGCGAGCAACGCGCCGCCAGCGACTTCTACTACCGCGAGGAGCTCGACGCCTGGCTGCTCAGCGGTCACCTGAGCCGCCTGGACACCGCCTTCTCCCGCGACCAGACTGAAAAGATCTACGTACAGCAGCGCATGCTCGAAGCCGGTGCGCAGTTCTGGAGCTGGCTGGAGCAAGGCGCCAGCGTCTATGTCTGTGGCGATGCCAGCCGCATGGCCAAGGACGTCGATGCCGCGTTGAAGAAGATCGTCCAGGTCCACGGGCGGATGAGCGGCGGTGCCGCGGGTTTGTATGTCAGTGCCCTGAGCAAGGATCGACGGTATCTGCGCGATGTCTATTGAGTGGCACCGTGTAACCGTAGCTACGCGGTCACTGTGGCCGGCTTGCCGGCGATGGGGCCGGCGAGTCTTGCCGCGATCTTGCGGACGTCATCGCCGGCAAGCCGCCTCCCACAAGGGCCCTGTGCGGCATGACTCACAGCTATCGGCATAACTCTTGCTCCGCCTTGTGACAGGCGTCAGCCCTACAGCTTCAGGAATCACCGCATGAACAACGATTTGGCAAGGTCCCCTCTGGCCTGGGTAGCAGGCAGTGATGCCCCGGAAAAGAACGTACTCAACCTCGGCTATATGCCCTTGAGCGACAGCGCCTCCCTGGTGGTCGCGGCCACCCAGGGCTTCGCCCAGCCCTACGGCCTGACACTGAATCTGCAACGCCAGAATTCCTGGGCCGGCCTGAGCGACAAACTGGTCAGCGGCGAACTGGATGCCGCCCATGGCCTGTACGGGATGATCTACGCCATCCAACTGGGTATCAGCGGCACACCGGCCACCGACATGGCGGTGCTGATGGGCCTGAACCAGAACGGTCAAAGCATCAACCTCTCGCAACCGCTCAAGGACGCCGGCGTCACCAGCGCCCAGGCGCTGCAACAACGTGCCCGCAGCGGTCAGGCCAAACTGACCTTCGCCCAGACCTATCCCACCGGCACCCATGCCATGTGGTTGTATTACTGGCTGGCCAGCCAGGGGATCCACCCTTTGGAAGACGTCAACAGCGTGGTGGTGCCGCCACCGCAGATGCTCGAACACCTGCAAGCCGGGCGCATCGACGGCTTCTGTGTCGGTGAACCCTGGGCCGCCCACGCCGTCGAGCAGGGCCAGGGCTTTACCCTGGCCACCAGCCAGGCGATCTGGCCAGACCATCCGGAAAAGGTCCTGGCCTGCACCCGCGCCTTCGTCGAACAGTATCCCAACACCGCGCAAGCGCTGGTGATGGCAATCCTCGAGGCCAGCCGCTTTATCGAGGAGAGCCAGGAAAACCGCCGTGGCACCGCGCAATTGCTCAGTGGCCGCGACTACCTCGATGCGCCGCTGGCAAGCATCGAGCCACGCCTGCTGGGCAGCTACAACGACGGTCTCGGCCGGCACTGGCAAGACCCCCACGCCCTGAGCTTCCATGCTCGAGGCACGGCCAACTACCCGTACCTCTCCGACGGCATGTGGTTCATGACCCAGTTCCGCCGCTGGGGCCTGCTGCATGCGGCGCCGGATTACCTGGGCGTGGCGCGCCAGGTCCAGCAACTCGATCTCTATCGTCGCGCCGCGACCGCCCTGGACATCCCCGTGCCCAGCGCACCGATGCGCAGCAGCCAACTGCTCGACGGCCAACTCTGGGACGGCTCCGCCCCGGAAGCCTATGCCCGCGGTTTTGCCCTGCATGCCCTCAATGATCACTGACGGGAGCTGGCCGCCATGTTGAAAATCCTGCTGATCAACGACACCTCGAAAAAACTCGGGCGCCTGCGCACGGCCTTGAGCGAAGCGGGTTTCGAGGTGATTGACGAATCCGGCCTGACCATTGACCTGCCCGCGCGGGTCGAGGCGGTGCGCCCGGATGTGCTGCTGATCGACACCGACTCGCCCAGCCGCGACGTGCTCGAACAGGTGGTGCTGCTGAGTCGCAACCAACCGCGCCCGATCGTCATGTTTACCGACGAGCACGACCCTGCGGTGATGCGCCAGGCGATCAAGGCCGGAGTCAGTGCCTATATCGTCGAAGGCATCCAGTCCCAGCGCCTGCAGCCGATCATGGAGGTGGCCATGGCTCGTTTCGAAAGCGACCAGCACCTGCGTGCGCAGTTGCAGGCCCGCGACCAGCAGATTGCCGAGCGCAAGCGCATCGAAATGGCCAAGGGACTGCTGATGAAGATGAAGGGTTGCGACGAGGAAGCCGCCCATACCCTGATGCGCCGCCAGGCCATGAGCAAGCAGCAGAAACTGATCCAGGTCGCCGAACAGGTGATCGCCATGAGCGAACTGCTCGACTGAGACGCACCGCAACGCAGCACGGTCTGGCCAGCAGGCTGCGTTGTGGGGCACGCCCCTCTCCCTCTCTGCCTGCAACCTGCCGGCAACGCCCTCGAAAGGCCGCGCTTGAGCCTCGAATGGGCGCGGACTGAAAACTGGCACACATAGTGCTCAGACAATACCCGGTAGCCAACGGCGGCTGCCCCACCCCCGACAAAGACGTCGCAATCCCTACGTGAAAACGAGCAGGGATGCGGCGTTTTTGCGTTTTTGGCGTCGGCAAATGGGGACCAGCGGCCGGTGAACATCACCCGCCCGCAGACCCCGTGCCGTCACTGAACCCTTTGGCAGATGAGGTGTTAAATGCACAACAGTTTCTGGAAAGCCGGCCATACACCGACCCTGTTCGCGGCGTTCTTGTATTTCGACCTGAGTTTCATGGTCTGGTACCTGCTCGGGCCACTGGCGGTGCAGATCGCCACCGACCTGCAACTGACCACGCAACAGCGTGGCTTCATGGTTGCCACGCCGATCCTGGCCGGCGCCTTCCTGCGCTTTATCATGGGCATGCTCGCCGACCAGTTGTCCCCGAAAACCGCCGGCATCATCGGCCAGGTGATTGTCATCGTGGCCTTGCTGGTGGCTTGGCAACTGGGCATCCACAGCTATCAGCAGGCGCTGCTGCTGGGCGTCTGCCTGGGCATGGCCGGGGCCTCCTTCGCCGTGGCCCTGCCTCTGGCCTCGCAATGGTATCCGCCGCAACACCAGGGCAAAGCCATGGGCATCGCCGGGGCCGGTAACTCGGGCACCGTGATCGCCGCCCTGGCGGCACCGCTGCTGGCCGCGGCCTTTGGCTGGAGCAACGTGTTCGGCCTGGCCCTGATCCCCCTGGTGTTGACCCTGGTACTGTTCAGCCTGCTGGCCCGCAACGCACCCAACCGCAGCAAGGCCAAATCCATGGCCGACTACCTGACCACTCTCGGCGACCGTGACAGCTGGTGGTTCATGTTTTTCTACAGCGTCACCTTCGGCGGCTTTATCGGTCTGGCCAGCGCCCTGCCCGGTTACTTCCACGACCAGTACGGCCTCGACCCGCAAACCGCCGGCTACTACACCGCTGCCTGCGTCTTCGCCGGCAGCCTGATGCGCCCGTTGGGCGGAGCCCTGGCGGACCGCTTCGGTGGCATTCGCGCCCTGCTCGGCACCTACGCCATTGCCACCCTGTGCATCGGCGCGGTGGGTTTCCACCTGTCCAGCTCGGTGGCGGCCCTGGCACTGTTCGTCACTGCCATGCTCGGCCTCGGCGCCGGCAACGGTGCGGTGTTCCAACTGGTACCGCAGCGCTTTACCAAGGAGATCGGTGTGATGACCGGCCTGGTTGGCATGGCCGGCGGTATCGGCGGCTTCCTTCTCGCGGCAGGCCTCGGCGCGATCAAGCAGAGTACCGGTGACTACCAGTTGGCCCTGTGGTTGTTCGCCAGCCTGGGGCTGATCGCCTGGTTCGGCCTGTACGGGGTCAAGCGGCGCTGGAGAACCACCTGGGGCTCGGCCGCCTTCTCTGCGGCCCGGGTCTGAGTCAGGACCATGGGCTTGCAGCTCAGCTATGCCGAGGCCAGCGCCAGCGGGCCCCGGGAGCAGAACCAGGATGCCACGCGCCTGGTTATCCCGGTGCCCGCCCTGGCCGCCAGCAAGGGTTATCTGTTCGCCCTGGCCGACGGGGTCAGCCAGTGCGCCGACGGCGGCCTGGCCGCGCGCTCGACCTTGCAGGCCCTGGCGCTGGACTATTACGCCACGCCGCCGACCTGGGGCGTGTCGCAGGCCCTGGACCGGCTGCTGCTGGCGCAGAATCGCTGGTTGCATGCCAATGGCGGACAGTCACCGCTGCTGACCACCCTCAGTGCGCTGGTGCTGCGCGGGCGTTCATTCACCCTCGCGCATATCGGCGATTGCCGGGTCTATCGCTGGTTTGCCGGGCAGTTGCAACGTATCAGCGAGGATCACGTCTGGGGCCAGGCCGGCATGCAGCATGTGCTGAAACGCGCCCTGGGCCTGGAACAGCACCTGGTGGTCGACTACCTGGAAGGCGATCTGCGCCAGGACGAACAGTTCCTGATCCTCAGTGACGGAGTCTGGGCGACCCTCAGCGACGCGTCGATCGTCGAGATCCTGCAACGTGACCTGTCATTGGAAAACACCACCCAAGCCCTGGTCGAGGCCGCGCATCGATCTGGCAGCCAGGACAATGCCAGTGCCGTGCTGGTGCGCATCGATGAACTGGCCGACACCGAACTCGACGATCTGCTCGGGCGAGCCGAGCAATGGCCTCTGCCGCCGACCCTGAAGCCTGGGCAACTGTTCGAGGGCTGGCAGGTCGAGGGCCTGTTGAAACAGAGTCGCCAGTCCCTGCTGTACCGGGTCCACGATGCGCAGCAGCAAGCCTGGCTGTTGAAAACCCTGCCACCCCAACGCCAGGACGACACGGCGGCCGGCCAGAGTCTGTTGCTGGAAGAGTGGTTCCTGCGACGCATGACGGGGCGCCACTTCCCCGAAGTGCACCCCGCCGAGCAGCGCCAGCACCTGTATTACCTGATGCGCGAATACCCGGGGATGACCCTCGCCGAACACTTCAATGCGCAGGGCAACCTGGGGCTCAACCAGGGGCTGGAGCTGGCTTTTCGCCTGCTGCGCGCCGTGGGCCAGATGCACCGGCGCAATCTCCTGCACCGTGATATCAAGCCGGAAAACCTGCTGTTGGGTGTCGACGGCGAGCTACGGGTACTGGACTTCGGACTGGCCTACTGCCCCGGGCTGAGCCGTCAGCGCGATGCCGAGCTGCCGGGCACGCCCAGTTATATCGCCCCGGAAGCCTACGGCGGTGCGCCACCGAGTCCGGCGCAAGACCTCTATAGCGTCGGCGTCAGCCTGTATTACCTGCTGACCGGGCACTATCCCTATGGCGAAATCGAAGCGTTCCAACGCCCGCGGTTCGGCTCGCCGGTGCCGGCCAGTCGTTATCGTCCGGACCTGCCCGACTGGCTCGAACACAGCCTCGGCAAGGCCCTGGCCAGCGACCCGGCGCAGCGCTACGAAACCGCCGAGGAGTGGCTGCTGGCCCTGCAACAGGCCGAGCACCTGCCGGCACCACGCCCACGGCCCCTGCTGGAACGCGAACCGCTCAAGGTCTGGCGTGCCCTGGCCCTCGGCTCCCTGCTACTGAACCTGCTCCTGCTGGCCTGGCGTCTGCACGGCTGAAGCGAACACCTCCTGGAGAAATGAACATGCATGGCAAAGTCTGGTTGGTTGGCGCGGGCCCCGGTGACCCGGAACTCTTGACCCTGAAAGCGGCGCGGGTCCTGCGCGGCGCCCAAGTGGTGATGGTCGATGACCTGGTCAATCGCGCCGTGCTCGAACATTGTCCCGACGCCCGGGTGATTGCCGTGGGCAAGCGCGGCGGCTGTCGCTCGACGCCCCAGGCGTTTATCCATCGGCTGATGCTGCGTTATGCCCGCCAGGGTAAATCGGTGGTCCGCCTCAAGGGCGGCGACCCGTGCATCTTCGGCCGCGCCAGCGAAGAAGCCGACTGGCTGCAAGCCCGCGGGATCGAGGTCGAAGTGGTCAACGGCATCACCGCCGGCCTGGCCGGCGCCACCCATTTCGGCATCCCGCTGACCTTGCGCGGCGTGGCCCGTGGCGTGAGCTTCGTCACCGCTCATACCCAGGACGACAGCCCGCTGGACTGGACCGCCCTGGCGCAAAGCGGCACGACCCTGGTGGTCTACATGGGCGTGGCCAAGCTGGCGGAAATCCGCGCCAGCCTGATCGCCGCCGGACTCGCCGCCAGTACTCCGGTGGCGCTGATCGAGAACGCCTCGCTGCCGCAACAACGGGAATGCCGCAGCGACCTGGCGAACATGCACGAGGATGCCCTGGCGTTTGAACTCAAGAGCCCGGCGATCCTGGTGATCGGTGAGGTAGCCGCCAGCGCGTCAAGCCAGGCTCAAGCCGCCCGCTCGTCCCCGGGGCTGCGCTCGAAGTAGCGCTTGTACTCGCGACTGAACTGCGAAGAACTCTGGTAGCCGACCCGATGGGCGACCTGCGCCACGCCGAGGCCGTCGGCCAGCAACAACTTCTGCGCCTTGAGCAGGCGCAGACGCTTGAGGTACTGCACCGGCGACAGCAAGGTGACGCGCTTGAAATGCTCATGGAAGGTCGACAGGCTCATGTTCGCGCAACTGGCCAGGGTCTCGACGTTCAAGGGTTCGGTGTAGTGGCTGTGCAGATGGCTCAAGGACGCCGCCACCCGGGCAAAGTGCCCTTGCTGCTCCACCAGAGCCCGCAACACATCCGCCTGTGGGCCGCGCAAGGCGGCAAACAACAACTCACGTACCCGCGCCGGGCCCATGACGCGACACTCCAAAGGATCCTGCAGGCAACGCAGCAAACGTTCGACACAGCCGCGCAGAGTGTCGTCGAACACCACCGAGGTCATTGACTCCAGGGTCTGGGCCGCCGCCGGGCGGTCGTGGTTGATGCCCATGGCCAATACCAGCTCGCCAAGCATCGCCCGGTCGATGCCGACGGAAACCCCCAACAAGGGTTCGCCCGCGGAGCGGGCAAAGGTCTCGCACTCGAACGGCACCGGCAAGGCCTGGATCAGATAGTGCCCGGCGCCGTACTCCAGGGTTCGCGGCCCCAGGTACGCCAGCTTGCTGCCCTGGACGATGATCATCAGGCTCGGTTCGTAGATCTGCGGGCCACGGGCCACGTCGCAACTGGCCCGCAATACCTGCACGCCAGGCAGCCGGGTCGAGGCGAAGCCGTCGCGCGTGGCCAGGGACTCGATCAGCGCGACCAGGGGGGCATTGGCGTCCAGGTGACGGGTCAACTGCATGGCAAAAACTTCACGGAAAAAGGGATGAGAACATCTTCGCAGGTCCGGGGACACAGGCGAATGGCGAAAGCGCGATACCGGAGGAATAGGCAAGACACGCGGAGGAATCGCCATGGCCGTGGCCAGGTTCGACGCCGAGAATGCATCGCCTCAACCGTCACAGCTTTGCGAGGTTCCTCATGTACACCGCCATCGGTTATGCCGCCCAGTCGCCTACCACGCCCCTCGCCCCCATGTCCTTCCAGCGCCGCTCGCCGCGACCTGACGATGTCGCCATCGAGATCCTCTACTGCGGCGTCTGCCATTCCGATATCCACCAGGCCCGCAACGAGTGGGGCATTGCCGTCTACCCGTTGATGCCCGGCCATGAAATCGTCGGCAAGGTCAGCGCCGTCGGTGCCAGCGTCACCCGGCACAAGGTCGGCGATCTGGTGGGCGTCGGCTGCATGGTCGACTCCTGCCGTCACTGCGAAGCCTGCCACGCGGACCTGGAGCAATACTGCCTCGAAGGCCCGACCATGACCTATGCCACCCCGGATCGGGTCGATGGTAGCAACACCATGGGCGGTTACTCCGACAGCATCGTGGTCAGCGAGCACTTCGTCGTACGCATTCCGGAAAAACTCGACCTGGCCAGCGCCGCGCCGCTGCTCTGCGCCGGTATCACCACCTACTCGCCGCTCAAGCACTATGGCGTCAAGCCGGGCGACAAGGTCGGGGTTCTCGGCATGGGCGGCCTGGGTCATATGGGCATCAAGTTCGCCAAGGCCCTGGGCGCCGAAGTCACCCTGTTCACCCGTTCGGCGAGCAAGGCCGAGGAAGCTCGTCGCCAGGGCGCCGACCATGTGATCGTCTCCACCGACGCCGAACAGATGGCCGCGGCGGCGGGTCGCTTCAATTTCCTGCTGGACACCATCCCGGTGCAGCACGACCTCAACCCCTACCTCGACACCCTGGCCTTCGACGGCGTGCATATTCTGGTGGGCCTGATCGAACCGGTGGACCCGGCGCTGCATGCCGCCAAGCTGGTGATGAAGCGCCGGGTGCTGGCCGGTTCGCTGATCGGCGGCATTGCCGAAACCCAGGAAGTCCTGGATTTCTGCGCCGAGCACGGCATCAGCTGCGACATCGAGATGCTCGACATCCGCCAGATCAACGAGGCCTACAGCCGCATGATTGCCGGTGACGTGAAGTACCGTTTCGTGATCGACATGGCGACTCTCAAGGTCTGATCCCCGCCGCGCGCCACCCTGCCGGGTGGCGCGTCTGCCTTCGGGCAACGCCCCCATGCTATATTCGCGTCCCTTTCCGACCCACAGAAGGAATGCCGACGGTGAACAAGAAGACCGGCATCAGAGCCCAACAAGCCGACCAGACCCGTGCCCGGATCCTCAAGGCGGCGGTGACGGTGTTCACCCGCGATGGCTATTCCGGTGGCCGGGTCGAGAGCATTTCCCGTGAGGCCGAATCCAACGACCGCATGCTCTACTACTATTTCGGCAGCAAGGAACGCCTGTTTATCTGCGTGCTGGAACACACCTACGAGCAGTTCAACAAAGCTGAAAGCAAGCTCAAGCTGAACCTGGAAGAGCCCCTGCAAGCCTTGCAAGACATGGTGGCCTTCGTCTGGAACTACTACGTCAAGCACCCCGAATTCGTCGCCATCCTGAGCATCGAAAACCTGCACAAGGGCCAACATGCCCAGCAGTCGGGCGAACTGCGGCGCCTCTCCGGTGAAGCCGTGGGCGTGCTGCGACCGATCATCGAAGCGGGCCAGGCCAAGGGGATCTTTCGGCAGGACCTGGACCTCAAGCACGTGTACCTGATGATCGCCTCGCTCTGTTATTTCTATAATTCCAACCAGCACACCCTGAGTTCGTTCCTCGGTGAGCCGCTGGCGGAGAAACGCCAGCAGCAGGACTGGCTGGCGTTTATCAGTGATTTGGTGGTGCGTGGGGTGTTGCGCCTGCCGTAACTCTTGCGCCCGACGCAAAACCTGTAGGAGCTGGCTTGCCAGCGATGAGGCCATCAAGCCTCGCAGCGCTAATCCGGCCGCCATCGCTGGCAAGCCAGGCTCCTACAGGTTCGCGGTGTGGCAACGAACAGTGCCCATCAGTGGGTTCCGGGATTGGCCCGTACATGCGCCACGGTCTTTTCCAACCCCTGCCACGCCGGCGCCTCACCGGCAAACCGACTGCGCAGATACGCCGCCAACTCCGCCACCTGGGTATCGGAAAAACTGTCCTTGAACCCCGGCATATAACCCAGGTCCCGGGTTGCCGGATTCTGGATGCCCTGCAGGATCACCTTGAGCAGATTGTCCGGCACATCGCTGTGCACATTGCTGTTGGTCGCCAGCGACGGGCTGACCCCGAACAGCTTCGGCCCCAACCCATCGGCATGGCAGCCCTGGCAGGAACCTTCGAACAGGCGCTGGCCGTTGTTCAAAGACAACTTCACCTCGGGCACCCGGCGTTCCGCGGCAGCTACCGGCCGGGTCGCCTTCTCCACCACCCGCGCCTCGGCCTGCGCGCCATTGAGCGACGCCAGGTACACCGCCATCGCCCGCACATCGTCCTTCGGCAATTTCGCCAGCTCAGTGACCACCGGCCCCATCGGCCCCGTCGCCACACCATGGGCGTCGGAGTAACCGGTGCTCAGGTAGCTGAATAACTGATCCTCGGTCCACGGCGTCGGCGCCTTCGACAAGCCGTTCAACGCCGGCGCCTCCCAACCATCGACCATGGCCCCGGACAGAAACGCCGCCCCGCCCTTCTCCGCACCGAAGAGATTGCGCGGTGAATGACAGGCCGCGCAGTGCCCCAGGCCATTGACCAGGTAGGCGCCACGATTCCATTGCTCACTGCGCTGCGGCTGTACCTGGATTTCGCCCTGGCGCAGGAACAAGGCATTCCAGCCGGCCATCAACGGCCGCTGGTTGAACGGAAACCTCATCGCATTGGCCTTGGCCGGCTGGCTGACCGGCGTCTGCGACATCAGGTAGGCATACAGCGCCTGCATATCGGCATCGTTGATATTGCGGAACGCGGTATAGGGAAACGCCGGATACAGGTTACGCCCGTCACGGCCGATGCCATCACGCATCGCCCGCTCGAACGCCGGATAGGACCAACTGCCGATGCCGGTCTGCACATCCGGGGTGATATTGCTGCTGTACAAAGTGCCGAACGGTGTCTCCATCGCCAGCCCACCGGCATTGCTCGCACCACCCGGCGCCGTGTGGCACACCGCGCAATCGCCGACCGCCGCCAGCAAGCGCCCGCGCTCCAGTGTCGCCGTCGACCAGGTCCCGGCACTGGGCGGCGCGATGGGGGCGATTTCGCCATGCCAGGGCCAGGCCGTGGCAGCCATGCCGAGCAGTGCGCCAAAGGCCGCGAACAACGAACCGAACAACCATTTCGAACGTTTCTCCGGCGACTTCGGCGGATCCCCGGCAGTCCCGGCATTGAGCGCCTGCAACACCCGCTCCGGGGTAATCGGCAACTCGCGAAAACGAATCCCGGTGGCATCGAAGATCGCGTTGGCAATCGCCGCCGCGCTCGGCACCGAGGCCGACTCGCCGGCGCCCATGGGCGGTTCGCTCTGGCGCGGCATCATCAGCACATCGATCTGCGGCACCTCGGGAAAGGTCAGGATCGGATAACCGCCCCACTCCTTGCTCGACACCGTCGACTCCTCGAAGGTCACCCGCTCCTTGAGCACCCGGCTGGTGGACTGGATCACATTGCCGTGAATCTGGTGCCGCACCCCGTCGGGGTTGATCATCATCCCCGAGTCATGGCCGATCACCACCCGGGTCACCGAGACATCGCCGGTCTGTCGGTCCACCGCCACATCGGCGACCCAGGCCGCCCACGCCGCGCCGAAACCGGGAAACTTGCTGTGGATATAACGCGCATAGGCGAAACCGCGACCGCGCAACAGATGGTCGTCGCTGGGCGTTTGCATGGGCGCGGTGCGTGGAGTCCAGGCGGCCCGTTCGGCGGTGGACTTCACCAGGTCCACCGCCCGCGGGTCCGGCAGGTAACGCAGGCGATACTCCACCGGATCGACCCCGGCGGCAAAGGCCAGCTCGTCGATATAGGACTCATGGGCAAAGGTGTTGGGCAAGGCCGACACCCCGCGCATCCACGAGGCCCGGACAATCGGCGACATGTCGTTGATGCTGACCCGCATGTGTTCATAGGCGTAGGGTGGGATCGAGGTGCGGTCGCCCATTTCGAACATCGCCGCCACCGGTTCCACCCGGCCGGTCAGCAGCAAGGCCAGGGTCGGCGCGCCGTTGGACGGGTAGCTGGTCTGGAAATCGTAGGCGGCCACGCTGCCGTCGGCATTCAGGCCGCCATCGATGTCCATCAGTTGCGCCGTGCCCTTGGGCTCCCAGGCATGCTCCTGGTCGCGAGTCAGTTGCACCCGCACCGGCTTGCCCACCGCCCGGGACAGCAACAAGGCGTCGGCACAGACGTCATCGGCGCAGTTGCGACCGTAACAGCCTGAGGCCTCCATGCGGATGATCTCGATACGTTCTTCCGGATACTCCAGCAGCCAGGCCAGGTCAGCCCGCAGCAGGTGCGGATTCTGGCTGCCGGACCAGACCCGGATACCCTCCTCGTGATAATCCGCCAGGCCACAGGACGGTCCGATGGAGGCGTGCATCTGATAGGGCCAAAGATAAGTGCGCGGCATGCGTTGGCTGGCACCGGCAAGCGCCCCATCCACATCGCCCTGGTCCAGCACCGTGCGTTTGATCCGCGGGTTGTCGCGAATCGCCTGTTCGACATTGCTCAGGTCCGGCAACTTCTGCGTCCAGTCCTTCCAGCGCACCCGCAGTTCCCGGGCGGCCTTCGCCGCCTGCTCTTCACGCAGCGCGACCACCCCGATAAAGTCACGAATCACCACCACCGCGACGATCCCGGGGATATGCGCGATGGATGACTCATCGACTTCCAGCAGGCTGTTGCCGACAAAGTCGCCGCTGTCGAAACCGGCATAAGGTGGGCGCACGACCCGGCCATGGAGCATGTCTGGCACACGCATGTCATGGACATAGACCAGTTCGCCGGTGGCCTTGGCCGGAATATCCACCCGCGCCGTGCCCTTGCCCACCAGCCGATAGTCTTCGGCCGGCTTGAGCGGCGCATTGCCGCTGATGCGCAACTGGTCATGCTCGCCCGCCACCAGTTCGCTGTAACTCAAGGCCCGGCCATCTGCTGCCTTGACGATACCGTGCTCGACCCGCAGCGCCGCCACGTTCAGCGACCAGCGCCCGGCGGCCCGCGCCAGCAGGAAACGCCGGGCTTCGGCCGCGGCATTGCGCAACGGAATCGCAGAAATCTGCAGGGTCGCGCTGGCAATGGTCGCGCCCTGGTTCGGCGCCCGTTCGGTATCGCCGAGCACCATGCACACCTGCTCCAGCTCCAGGTCCAGCTCTTCGGCGACGATCTGCGCCAGCGAGGTGCGGATGCCGGTGCCCAGGTCCACATGGCCGTTGAAGGCATAGACCCGACCATCGTCATTGACCGCGATAAACAGTCCCAGCTCCTTGGGTTTTACCAAGGGCGTGCCGCCCTTGGCCACCGGTCCCGAGGGCGGCAGGATGTCATCGACGACCAACAGCACGCCGGTCTTGGCCAGCCATTGGTCGCGGGTTGGGATGGCGTCGCTCATGGTCGTCGATCCTGGTTCAAGGCAATGGACGGGCGGCACGCAGCACCGCGCGAAGGATTTCGATATGGGTGCCGCAGCGACAGAGATTGGCCGAGAGTTCCTGGCGGATCTGCGCTTCACTGGGGTGCGGGATGCGGTCGAGCAAGGCCTTGGCGGTCATGATCATGCCGTTCAGGCAATAGCCGCACTGGGCCGCCTGCTCGTCGATAAAGGCCTGTTGCACCGGGTGCGGCGCCTCGCGGCTGCCGAGGCCTTCGAGGGTGACGATCTGTCGACCCACGGCGCCGGCCAGGGGAAACACGCAGGAGCGCGCGGCCACGCCGTCGATGATCACCGTGCACGCCCCGCACTCCCCCAGGCCGCAGCCGTACTTGGGGCCGTTGAGCCGCAGGTCGTTGCGCAGCACCAGCAACAGCGGGGTGTCGGCCATGGCCGTGACCGAATGGCGTTGGCCGTTGACCTCAAGGGCTAGCGTGATTTCCTGCGTCGTCATGGCTTGCGCTCGCTTCATTTGATGAAGCAACTACTACATGAAAAGAGTATGGGTTGAGAACTATGTCTCCTGACGACACACTTTTTTCGATGAAGTGGTTACTACATGAAGAGAGAGCAAGAAGAGTGCCAGTTGGCCATTCGGGTGCTTGCGTCAGCCATTGGCGAAACGCAAAACCTGTAGGAGCCAGCTTGCTGGCGATAGCGATTTATCAGGCGACAGCGATGTCGACTATCAGATCCCATCGCCGGCAAGCCAGCTCCTACAAGAGCCCGCGCACCAACATGATTCGCGGTGAATACGCAGACCCTGTAGGAGCCAGCTTGCTGGCGATAGCGGTTTATCAGGCGACAAGGATGTCGACTATCAGATCGCATCGCCGGCAAGCCAGCTCCTACAAGAGTCCGTGCACAAGAAGTTATTCGTCGCGGTCGTCGATCATCTTGCGCAACAGGAACAGCACCGCAACCCGCTCGGCGGGATTGAGGTTGCTCATGGTCAGCTCGCTGATCTTCGCCGCGCAGGGTACGGTCTGCTGCACCAACCGGCTGCCGGCCTCGGACAAACCGACGATAACCTTGCGCCGGTCTTCCGGGTCCGGCTCCAGGCTGATCAGTTCACGCGCCCTCAGTCGCTCGACGATGCCACGAATGGTCGCCTGGTCCACGGCGGTGGCTTTGACCAGCTCGGTCAGCGAGCTGGGACCGTGATCGCGCACCGCGCACAAGGTCACGAACTGCACGGCGGTGAGCTGCGAATCGCCGACATTCTGCTGGAAGATCGCCATATGCCGCTGGTAGGCCTTGCGCAGCAGGTGGCCGACTTGTTCGGAAAACACATAAGGATTGGAATCAGGAATATCCGACACGGCGGGCTCGAAAAGGCGAGGGAGAATGGGCAGGCATGATGGACAGATTGTGGGAGGGACTCAAGTGTGGGGTTGTCTGACAGGGCCTCTTCGCGGGCAAGCTCCGCTCCCACAGTACCGCGTCATACCTATCAGTATCGGTAGACGCCAGAATTGTGGGAGCGGAGCTTGCCCGCGAAGAGGCCAGCAAGACCACCCGAAGCCTCACTGGCAAGCCCCCTCCCACCGGACTCAGCGGGCCCGCGACGCCTCTGGCGCCACCACATCACCGCCGATCACCACCGCCTGGTCATCCAGGTACACATCGCAATGACGCAACGGAATGTCCATATGACACGGCGTCTTGCGCGTCCCACCGACCTCGGTATTCGGCCCGGTGGAGAACAGGAAGTTGCCATAGAACGCCCGGGCATCCATGCACATGCCGTCGTTCTTGTCGTGCAACCCCATCGCGGTCCACTGCGCCCGGGGTTGCAGGCCCCAGCCGATATGGGAGATGCCGTACACCTCAGGGTCATTGAAATACTTCATGTAGTCGCGCAGGTACCCGGCCTCGAAACCACCGTGGATCGAGGTGATAAAGCCCTTCTCGATCTCCAGGGTGATCTTCTCCCGGGTGTAGGTCTTGAACGGCAGCAGGATATCGCCGACATCCAGCACCAGCACGCCCTCGGCGGTTTCCTCGTTCGGCCAGGAAAACAGGAAACCGCTCGGCCAATGGTCCCAACGTCCCGGTTCGTCGGCGAAACCGTACTCGGTCACCGACGGATACTGCCCCAGCGCCGCACGGAAATCGCTGCCCGCCCGGGAGGTCACATGGATCGAACGAGCCTTCTTCAACAGCGCTTCCGCCGCCAGCACCCGCACCTTATCCGCCTCGCTGGGGAGCATGCGTGCCAGCACTTCCGGCGGCTCCACCGCCAGCAGGATGCGCGTGCCGGTCTTGAGGATCTGCTCCTGTTCCGGTGAATGCAGCAGCATCATGGTGTCGACGATCAAATCCGCCGCTTCCAGCGCCCGCTGCGCGGCGATATTGCCGGTCAGCGCGGTGTCGCCACAGTAGGCGGTCATGTCGTTGCCCATGGCCGTCGGGTGGTTGAACGACGGCAACTCCACCGCGTACACCTTGGCCCCCAGGCGCTGCGCCGCCTCCATCGCCGAGCGCACGGTACGCGGGTCGGAGTAATGACTCTTGAGCACCGCGACACTCTGGGTCGAGTCGACTTTCGACAGTTTCAACACGTGCTCGAACATTTGCGTCAGTTCGCAATCACTTACCGGCATTTTCTTCTCTCCTCTTCGTTCGCGCTGCACCAAGTCGAGGCGCGACGCTTCAGCTTAGTGCGTATTTGTAGCGTATACGCCATTTAATATCGATAAGACCTGAATTAACGGCACTCTGCAAGCAGCAGACCAAAACGTTACAAACCCACACACAGCCAATAAAGTTTGGTTACTTAGCGTTACCCATGGCGAAACGCGGTGAAAATTTAATTTTTATAGAGGATCTTCTCTTTTGAAAAAAAGAGCGTATACACTTTAAAACCCGGTGGAAAAACCCGCCGCCCCACACTCGGAACGAGGAGCAAGCCCCATGGCAAGCACGCAAAAAATCGCCATCGTCGGCGCGGGCCTGGGTGGCGCCGCCGCCGCCACGCTGTTGCAACAAGCCGGATTCGACGTATCGATCTACGAGCAGGCCCCGGAGTTTTCCCGCCTGGGCGCCGGGATCCACATGGGTCCGAATATCATGAAGATCTTCCGGCGCATGGGCATCGAGCAGCAGCTCGACCAGATGGGCTCGCACCCCGATCACTGGTTCAGTCGCGATGGCATGAGCGGTGACTACCTGTCGCGCATTCCCCTGGGCGAATTCGCTCGCAAGGAATACGGCGCGTCCTACATCACCGTGCACCGTGGCGATCTGCATGCGTTGCAGATGTCGACGATCAAGCCCGGCACCCTGCACTTCAACAAGCGCCTGGAAAAGATCGAGGACTGCGGTGATCAGGTACGCCTGAACTTCACCGACGGCACCAGCGCCAGCGCCGATATCGTGATCGGGGCCGATGGCATCAACTCGAAGATCCGCGAGGAACTGCTGGGCCATGAAGCGCCGCTGTACAGCGGCTGGGTCGCCCACCGCGCACTGATCACCCGTGACAAGCTGGCCCGCTACGACCTCGATTTCGAGGACTGCATCAAGTGGTGGAGCGAGGACCGGCACATGATGGTCTACTACACCACCGGCAAGCGCGACGAGTACTACTATGTCACCGGCGTACCGCACCCGGAGCTGGACTTCGAGGGCCCGTTCGTCGACAGCAGCCGCGAAGAGATGTTCGAAGCCTTCCAGGGTTACCATCCCACCGTGCAGGCGCTGATCGAATCCACCGACAGCGTGACCAAATGGCCGTTGCGCAACCGCAATCCGCTGCCTCTGTGGAGCCGCGGTCGCCTGGTGCTGCTGGGCGATGCCTGTCACCCGATGAAACCGCACATGGCCCAGGGTGCCGGGATGGCCATCGAAGACGCCGCCATGCTCACTCGCTGCCTGCAGGAAACCGGCCTCGGCGACTACCGCACCGCCTTCGAGCTCTATGAAGCCAACCGCAAGGAACGCGCCTCGCGGGTCCAGGCGGTGTCCAACGCCAATACCTGGCTGCGCACCCAGGAAGATCCGGCCTGGGTCTACGGCTACGACCTTTACGCCCAGGTACTGAAATCAGGGGTGGCGGCGTGAGCACTTTCGTCCATGGCGGCAACGTCCAGGCCAACGGTATTCGCCAGCACTACCTGCGTTATGGCGGCCAGGGCCCGGCGCTGATCCTGATCCCCGGCATCACCAGCCCGGCGATCACCTGGGGCTTCGTTGCCGAACGCTTCGGCCGGCACTTCGACACCTATGTGCTGGACGTCCGCGGCCGCGGCCTGTCCGCAAGCGGTCCGGAGCTGGACTACAGCGCCGAGGCCTGTGCGAAGGATATCGCCGCCTTTGCCGCCGCCCTGGGCCTGGACAACTACCACCTGGTCGGCCATTCCATGGGTGCACGCTTCGCTGTGCGCAGTGCCGTGCTCAGCCCCGCCGGGGTCAAGAGCCTGGTGTTGATCGATCCGCCGGTGTCCGGTCCGGGTCGGCGCGAGTATCCGAGCAAGCTGCCCTGGTACGTCGACTCGATCCGCCAGGCGCTGATCGGCATGGACGCCGAGGCGATGCGCGCCTTCTGCGCCAGCTGGACCCCGGAGCAACTGCAACTGCGCGCCGAATGGCTGCACACCTGCTATGAGCCGGCCATCGTCAGGGCCTTCAACGACTTCCATACGGTGGACTTCCACCAGGATCTGCCCCAGCTCAGCGCCCCCACGCTGCTGTTGGTGGCCGGTCGCGGCGGCGTGATCCTGCCCGAGGACCAAGCCGAAATCCGTGAGCTGCAACCGAGCATCCGGATCGCCCACGTGGCCAATGCCGGCCACATGATTCCCTGGGATGACCTGGAAGGCTTCTTCACCGCCTTCGGCGACTTCCTCGGCGTCAGCCTGACCTGAACCTGTAGGAGCGAGCTTGCTCGCGATGGACGTTAACGATAACGCGGGGCACCTGATACCCAGTGGTGCCTGGACAACCATCGCGAGCAAGCTCGCTCCTACAGGGTAATGACCCGAACCTTATAAGGAGACCCGCATGATCAAGCCCTACCGTATCGGCCAGATCGTACCCAGCTCGAACACCACCATGGAGACCGAGATCCCGGCGATGCTCAACGCGCGCCAGGCGATCCGTCCGGAACGCTTCACCTTTCACTCTGCCCGCATGCGCATGAAGCAGGTGCGCAAGGAAGAACTGGCGGCCATGGACGGTGAATCCGACCGTTGCGCCGTCGAGCTGTCCGACGCCAAGGTCGATGTGCTCGGCTACGCCTGCCTGGTGGCGATCATGGCCATGGGCCTGGGCTATCACCGCCAGTCCGAGGCCCGGCTGCGCAAGGCCACCGCCGACAATGACGGCAACGCCCCGGTGATCACCAGCGCCGGCGCCCTGATCGAAGGCTTGAAAGTCATGGGCGCCAAGCGCATCGCGATTGTCGCGCCGTATATGAAACCGCTGACCGAGCTGGTGGTGAACTACATCCGCGAAGAAGGTTTCGAGGTGGTGGACTGGCGCGCCCTGGAGATCCCCGACAACCTCGAAGTGGCCCGTCACGACCCGGACAACCTGCCAGGCATCGTCGCCGGCATGAACCTGGAAGGCGTCGATGTGATCGTGCTCTCGGCCTGCGTGCAGATGCAGTCGCTGCCGGCAGTCGCCAAGGTCGAGGCGCAGACCGGCAAACCGGTGCTGACCGCCGCCATCGCCACCACCTACGCGATGCTCAAGGCCCTGGACCTGGAGCCGATCGTGCCCGGTGCCGGCGCCCTGCTCTCCGGCGCGTACTGATCGAGGAATCTCGCCATGAGCGAACAAAGCGCCAATGACAATTACCAGGGCGTCTGGGGCCAGCGGATCGGCTTCGGCCACAAGCCGGCCCTGCTGATGATCGACTTCATGCAAGGCTACACCACCGAAGGCGCGCCGCTATTTGCCCCCGGGGTGGTCAGCGCCGTGGCCGAAAGCGTCGAGTTGTTGGATTGTGCCCGTCGTCATGGAGTTACGGTGGTGCACACCAATATTCGCTACCATCCGGGGCATTTCGCCGATGGTGGCATCTGGGTGCGCAAGGCACCGGTGATGAAGGACATGGTCGAGGGCAATCCGCTCGCGGCCTTCTGCGCAGCGGTGCTGCCGCTACCTTCGGAAGTAGTGATCAGCAAGCAATACGCCAGCGCGTTTTTCGGTACCAGCCTGGCCTCGCAGTTGCACGCCCAAGGCATCGACACCGTGGTGCTGGCCGGTTGTTCCACCAGTGGCTGCATCCGCGCGACAGCGGTGGATGCCGTCCAGCATGGTTTCCGGACCATCGTGGTACGTGAATGCGTGGGTGACCGCCATCCGGCGCCCCATGAAGCGAATCTGTTCGACATCGACAGCAAGTACGGCGATGTCGTCAGCAAACAGGAAGCGATAGAGAAGTTCAAGGAGCAATAAGGTTTTACGAAGAACCGCGCCATAGAGCGTGGTCTTGAAAAACTGAGAGCCCACTTTGGAATACGGCTTGTTGAACACAGCCGATCAACTGTGGGAGCTGGCTTGCCTGCGATAGCGGAGTGTCAGACGACAGCAATGTTTCTGAACGACCGCCATCGCTGGCAAGCCAGCTCCCACATTGAAAAACCAGTGCAGCTCCCAGTCTTCTGACACTGCCTTTGGAAGCCGCCTTTACTGCGCTCCAGAGTGCTGGAAAAAGCGGCTGTATAAAAACCATAAGTCACCGCCAGGAGACAACCAATGCCCATTGCGAATGCGACAACCGCGACTACGGTCGCCGACCCGACTCAAGCGCTTTACCACAAGATCACCTGGAAACTGATCCCGTTCCTGTGCTTCTGCTATCTGGCCGCGTACCTCGACCGGATCAATATCGGCTTCGCCAAACTGCAGATGCTCGACCAGTTGCACTTCAGTGAAACCGCCTTCGGCCTCGGGGCCGGGCTGTTCTTCGTCGGCTATATCCTCTTCGAAGTACCGAGCAACCTGGTGCTGGAAAAGGTCGGGGCGAAAATCTGGATCGCGCGGATCATGATCACCTGGGGCCTGCTCTCGGCCTGCACCATGCTGGTGACCTCCACCACCCAGTTCTACATCCTGCGTTTCCTCCTCGGCGCCGCCGAGGCCGGGTTCCTGCCGGGCGTGCTGTTCTACCTGACCACCTGGTTTCCGACCCATCGGCGCGGGCGGATCATCGCCCTGTTCATGATCGGCCTGCCGCTCTCCAGCGTCATCGGCGGACCACTGTCGGGCTGGGTCATGGGCCACTTCGACCAGGTCAACGGACTGCGCGGCTGGCAATGGCTGTTCCTGATCGAAGCCGTGCCCAGCGTGTTGCTCGGCCTCCTGACCTTCCGGGTGTTGCCGAACCACTTCCAGCAGGCCAAATGGCTCAACGAAGAGGAAAAAGCCGTACTGGAAAGTGAACTGTTGAGCGACGAGGCCAGCAGCCCCGAGAGCAAGCAGCATTTCCGCGACGGTTTCTTCAACCTCAAGGTCTGGATGCTCGGCGGTATCGATTTCTCGATCCTGCTCAGCGCCTATGCCATGGGCTTCTGGATGCCGACCTTCATCCGCAACGCGGGGATCACCGACACCTTTCATATCGGTGTGCTCACCGCCCTGCCGAGTGTCGCTGCACTGCTCGGCATGCTGCTGATCGGCGCCAGTTCCGACAAGCACCGCGAACGCCGCTGGCACATCATCGTGCCGTTTTTCATCGGCGCCGCCGCCATGGCCACCAGCACCTTCTTCACCCATAACGTGGTGGCGACGGTGGCCCTGTTCGCCATTGCCTCGGCGGCGATCATCGGCGCGGTACCGGTGTTCTTCAGCCTGCCGGCGACCTTCCTCAAGGGCACCGCGGCGGCCACCGGCTTTGCCCTGGCCTGCTCGCTGGCGAACATCGCCGGGCTGGTCAGCAACTCGCTGATGGGCGTGGCCATCGACCTCACCGGCAGCAGTGCCGGAGCCCTCTGGTTCTTCGCCGGTTGCCTGATCCTCAGCAGCTTCCTGGTGATCGCCTTGCCGGCCAAGCTGGTCAATCGTTAAGTAGGCCACTGACCTGCCGATGGCGTTTCCAGGCATCGGCAGGCAGGCTGGATTAGCGCAATACAACAACCACTCATTGGGGCATATCACCATGCAACGCTTTCTCAAGGGCTGCGCGCTGGCGCTGGCTGTCGGTCTGTCGGCCGGCTCGCTGCAAGCAGCCGAAAAAGTCATCATCGACACCGATTTCAACGTCCTCAACGACGACGGCCAGGCCTTTATCATGCTGGCGCAGTTGCACGCGCAGAAGAAGATCGACCTGCTGGGCATGACCCTGGTCAGCGGCAATGCCTGGGTCGACCAGGAACAGGTCGACGCGCTCAAGGCCGTGGAGCGCATGGGGGTGGAAAAGGAAATTGGCGTCTACTCCGGCGCGGCCTATCCGCTGCTGCATGACTTCGCCACTTATCCACAGGAGCAGGCGCTGTTCGGCGCAGGCTGGCCGGGGGCGTTCAAGAACCCGCGGCCGACCTCGGCGACACAATTGATCGCACCGCCCGATGGCCTGGCAACGCATACCAAACTGCGCAGCGAAACCGCGCCGCAGTTCATTATCGACAGCGTGCGCAAGAATCCCCATGAGGTGACCCTGCTGGCCATCGGTCCGCTGACCAACCTGGCTCTGGCGATCCGCCAGGCGCCGGACATCGTGCCGCTGATCAAGCGCATCGTGTACATGGGCGGTGCCATCGAGATCCCCGGCAACACCACGCCGGCGGCGGAGTTCAACTGGTGGTTCGATCCCGAGGCGGCGAGGATCGTCCTGCGCTCGCCGATCGAACACGTGATCTTCCCCAACGATGTCTGTGAGAAAGTCACCTTCGATGCCTCGGTCTACCAGCGGGTGATTGCGGCCAAGGGGGCGGTGCCGGAGCTGTACAAGAGCGTGTTCGGACCGCAATTCGCCAAGGACCCGGGCTATCACAGCTTTACCTGGGACAGCCTGCCGGCGTTGTTCCTCGCGGAGCCGGAAATCGTCACCGAATCGCGCGATATGTGGATCGATGTCGACACCCATTTCGGCCCGGACTACGGTCGCGCGCTGGGCTACAAGAAGAACCCGCCGGTGGGGACGCAGAAAGCCAGGATCGTGTTCGCGGTGGACCAGAAGAAATTCTGGAACGACTACGTGTCGCTGGTAACCTTGCCGACGCCGGTGAAAAAGCCCTGAGGCCAGCGCTGTCGGATAGGCCGCTATCGCCGGCAAGCCGGCTCCCACAGAAGAGCAACCGTGAACGCTCCATTGGAGTAGACACAGATCTCTGTGGGAGCTGCTTTGCCAGCGATGACCGCGTAGCGGTCGCCATTCAGAACCGCACGTCAGCCGTGTTCAACACCTGCACAAACGCCCCGTTCAAGGTCGCGTTGTGATGTTCGACAATCGCCCGGGCCGATAGCCCGGGCGTATCCATGCAGGTATGGGCATCGCCCACCAGGAGCGCCTCGAACCCCAGATCCCGCGCCAAGCGGCTCGTGCTATCGACGCAATACTGAGTCTTCATCCCGACGATCACCAAGCGCCCAATACCGGCATCATCCAGTTGCTCGGCCAACCCGGTATTGAAGAAACAACTGGGGCGCGTCTTGTCGAGCAAACGATCCACCGCAGGATCAACCTGAAGTTCCGGCACCAGTTGCCACAGGGCACTGCCCGGCGCAATCGGCGAGCCTTCAGGCCCGTTATGCCTGACCGCGAAAATCGGCGCATTGGCCTGCCGCGCCCTGCCAATCAATTGATTGATATTCTCCAGCACCCGCTGCCCTTCCCAGGGCTGGTCGGGAGCGTGGAACAGACCGACCTGCATATCGATGATCAACAAAGCCGAACGCTGTGCATTGTCTGCTTGCATGGGGTGTTTCTCCTTCCGTGTGATACCCACAAGAGTACCGCAAGCAAAAGTCCCCTTCTCTCAAATCCGCAACCGCCAGTGCCCGTTACGACGCAGGTCAACCACGGATAAAGGCTCGATATCGATCGCGTTGAAGGAAGCGGGGCCGGCCCCCAGGGCATGCAGCAGTGCCGCGCGCATCACAAAGGGATGGGTCACCACGATAAAATGCCCCTCCTCGCGAAAGCCCTCGAGCCAGGCCCCGACCCGGGCACACAACGCCGCCACCGACTCGCCCGCCGGCGGGGCCTGCGTCGGGTCCGAGGTCCAGGCCGCGAGCAAGTCGGGCTCGCTCTCAAGCAAGTCGGTCAGCGCAACACCCTGCCATTCGCCAAAATCCAGATCGCCCAGTTCCGGGACGATTTCGATCTCGCCACCCAAGGCCTCGGCGGTCTGCCAGGCGCGGGTTTCCGGGGCACTGAGGATACGCACCGGTTTTTTCAGACGCGCCGCTAGTTCAGCGGCCTTGAGCAAGCCCTTGGGCTCCACCGGCTCGTCCAGCGGGAAACGCCCCAGGCGCTGGGCCTCGGTGCGGGCATGACAAACAAAGCTCAAACGCGTCGGCATAAGGGTGTGTTCCGAAAGGCAGTCCGTGTCGTGGCTCAACATACCGGGAAGTCACTCGACCCGTATTGCAAGTATCGCTCACGCGAACCCAGGCTCAAATGCGACGTTCGGCTGCAGAGCGAGCTAGTATAGTCAGCTCACTTCATTCCACGAGGAACCGCTCGATGCCTGCTGCCCTGCTCAAGAAAACCCTCGGCGCCCTGCTCCTGCTGGCCGGCCTGGCCGGGGCGAACGCCGCCTTCGCCCATGCCCACCTGAAAAGCGAAACCCCGGCCAAGGACGCCACCGTCAGCGCCCCGGCCGAATTGCGCCTGGTGTTCAGCGAAGGGGTCGAAGCGGCCTTGAGCAAGGTCGAAGTCAGCAGCGCCGAGAAGAACGTCATACTGAAAAGCATCGCCACCGATCCGGCCGACAAGAAAACCCTGATCGTCACCCCGGCCGCACCGCTCCCGGCCGGCGAGTACAAGGTTGTGTGGCACGCGGTGTCGGTCGATACCCACAAGAGCGAAGGCAACTACAGCTTCAAGGTGGGCAACTGAGTCTATGCAAAACGCCATGGTCCTGTGCCGCTTCCTGCATTTCGCCGTGGTGTTGTCATTGTTCGGGGCCTGCCTGTTCAGACCCTGGCTGATCGGCAGCGCAGCCCGACCGGCACTGGATCAACGGCTGCTCCGGATCAAGCGCTGGCTGGCGCTGCTGGGCTTGCTCAGCGCCGGGGGTTGGCTGCTGCTGACCACCGCCGATATGACCGGCGACTGGGCCGACGCCCTGAATCCCGCCACCCTGCAGTTGGTTCTGGGCAAGACCTTTTTCGGTCAGGTCTGGAGCTGGCATCTGGGCTTGTGCCTGCTGCTGTTGCTCAGCCTGCTGGCCAACGCCCGCCCGGCCGTCAACCTGCTGCTCGGTTTCCTGCTGCTGGCAACCCTTGCCCCGGTCGGCCACGGCGCCATGCTCGACGGCCTCGACGGGCGCTTGCTGATGCTCAACCAGTTCATCCACCTGAGCGGCGTCGGTGCCTGGGTCGGTGGCCTGATGTTGCTCGCCCTGATGTTGAACCAGCCAGCGGAACATGACATCAAGCAGGTCCTGGGACGGTTCGGCAGCCTCGGCTACCTGATGGTCGCGGTGATTATCGTCACCGGCCTGATCAATGTGCGTGTGCTCACTGGCGCCATCTGGCCGACGCCACTGTTCAGCGGCTTCGCCCTGATCCTGCTGATCAAGGTGCTGATGGTCACGCTGATGCTGGGACTGGCGCTGTTCAACCGGGTGATGAGTCCTCGCGGACGTTTCAGCATCCTGCGCACCAGTGTGGCGGTCGAATGGCTGCTCGGGCTGGGGGCGATTCTCGCGGTATCGCTGTTGGGCACGCTACCGCCGATGCTGATGGACTGAACCCACCCGGGCATGGCCATCGAACAACGTAAAGCCGTCCGAACTTTCATACCCCTGTTCGCAAAAAAACCTGTCTCATCTAATCATCTATATGAATCCATCAGGTATATTCCCTCCAACCGCGTAACAAAATAATACAAGAAGGGGTTCCCGTTGGATCTTTCACATGCCGCGTGGCTTGCCCACGACACCCGCCTGATCGTCTGCTGCCTGCTGGCAATCGCCACCATCATCGTGCTGATCAGCCTGACCAAACTGCCCCCTTTCCTGTCCATCCTGATCGGCACCTTCGTCGCCGGGATCGGCGCCTCGTTGCCGCCAGAAGAAGTGGCCAAGGCCTTCAGCAAGGGCGCCGGCAGCCTGCTCGGCGAAGCCGGGATCATCATTTCCCTGGGTGCCATGCTCGGCGCGTTGATGGCCGAGTCCGGGGCCGCCGACCGTATCGCCTCGACCCTCTTGCGCCATGCGCGGGGCAAGGCCCTGCCCTGGGTCATAGCAATGGTCGCGATGATCATCGGCCTGCCGCTGTTCTTCGAAGTCGGCCTGGTGCTGATGGTGCCGATCATCTTCGTGATCGCCCGCCAATCCGGCCAGCCGCTGCTCAAGGTGGCGATCCCGGCCCTGGCCGGCATGACCACCCTGCACGCACTGATGCCGCCCCATCCGGGCCCGCTGATCGCGGTCAGTGCCTTGCACGCCGACCTTGGCATGACCATGTTGCTGGGCTTTTGCATCGCCGTTCCGGCGGTGATCCTCGCCGGCCCGCTCTACGGGATCTGGCTGTCCAAGCGCATGGATGTGAAGGAGCCGGCCGAACTCGGCGCCCTGTTCACCGCCAAGGTCCAGACCCGGCGCCAACCGAGCTTCGCCATCTCGCTGCTGATCATCCTGCTGCCGGTGCTGCTGATGCTCGGCAGCACCCTGGCCAAGGTCGCCATGGCGCCGCAAAGCAACTTCGCCATCACCCTGAAGTTCCTCGGCGAGCCCTTGGTCGCCCTGGGCATCGCGGTAATCGCGGCGGTGATCTGCCTGGGCTGGTCCATCGGCATGGCCCGCGACCAGGTCGGCAGCGTGCTGCGCAAGAGCCTTGGGCCGATTGCCATGCTGCTGCTGACCATCGGCGCCGGCGGCGGCCTGAAACAGACCCTGCTGGAAGCCGGCATCAGCGACACCATCAGCAAAGTCGCCACTGGCGCCAACATGTCCTACATCCTGCTGGCCTGGCTGATTGCCGTGGCGCTGCGCCAGGCCACCGGTTCGGCTACCGTGGCAACCACCACCACGGCGGGTATTCTCGCGCCGCTGATGGCCGGCCTGGCGAGCACCCAGAGCTCGCTGGTGGCCCTGGCGATCGGCGCCGGCTCGGTGTTCTTCTGCCACGTCAACGACGCCGGCTTCTGGATGGTCCGCGAGTACTTCGGCTTGCAGCTCAAGCAGACAATCTGGGTCTGGTCGGTGTTGCAGACCATTGTTTCAGTGGTTGGCCTGATCGGCACGCTGTTACTGTGGCAGTGGTTCCAGTAACCCATTGCGACGAGTTGAAGATTGACGGAAGGCGCCTCCCAACTGGGATAATGGCGCCTTTCCCCAGGGAATAACCTGACTCAAGGAATAGTCGTCATGGACAAAAAGCAAACCCGGCAACAGGCGCTCGAGTTACTGGACGCCGGGACACCGAAAAGTCAGATTTTCCAGTCCTTGCGTGGCGGCGCCCTGAAAGACAAGGCGCTGGCAGTGTTGCTGGCCAATCATCCCGATCCGCAGCTATACCAGCGCCATCGCTGGAAAGTCATCGGGGTACTCGCCATCATGATCCTGCAGGGCTTGCTGGCGGCCGCCGTCGGCTTTGTGTTCGGGGCGAGTATCGGCCCGACGGCTGTCTGGTTGATGCCCCTGGGTTTCGCCGCCATTCCCTTCCTGCTGGCCTACGGCGTTTACCGCAACCACTCCAGCTACTACACCGTCTACGTCCTGCTCAACGTCTCGCAGTTCCACCGAGCGTTCGACGGATTCAGCGAGGAGCCGATCACTACGGTTATCGGCGTGCTGATCGGCTTTGCCAGCCTGGTGTACGTCATCTACGTGAAGTCACTGCTGTTTCCGGACGTGGTGTTCATGTCACCGAAAAAGATCAAGGGACAGTACGTCTTCAGCCGTTGAGCTCAGTCTTCGGTGTTGGCAAAGCGCTTCAGCACCTCACCGTCCATGCGGTAGCGCACCCATTCACTCAGGGGTTGCGCGCCGATGGATTCGTAGAAGCGAATCGCCGGCTCATTCCAGTCCAGCACACTCCACTCCAGGCGCCCGCAGTCATTGGCGCAGGCAATCTTCGCCAGATGCCGCAACAGCTTCTTGCCCGCCCCGGCACCGCGTTGTAGCGGCGACACGTAGAGGTCTTCCAGGTACAGGCCATTACGCCCGAGCCAGGTGGAGTAGCTGAAGAAAAACACCGCAAACCCGACCGGCTCGCCGTCACGCAGGCAGATCAGGCCATGGGCCGTGGCGCCTTCGCCAAACAGGCTGCGCTCGATGTCGACGACATTGGCGATCACTTCATGGCGGGCTCGCTCGTACTCGGCCAGTTCAGTGATAAAGGCCAGGATCTGCGGCGCATCGCTGGGCCGGGCTTCGCGTATTTCGAGGGACATGGGCGCTTCCAGAGTCGGTGAAGTCGCCCATGCTATGCGGATTGTGCGACGGCTTGAATCATTTCAATGAAAATTCACCATCGGCAGGCCGATCAGCAGCGTCAGGCTGAGGATCAACCCCGCACCGACACCCAGCCCGAGCAGATGCCAACCCAGGGCATCCCGACGCTCCCGGCTTGCGGACAGCGCCGCCTCACGCCCGCGCGATGCCCGGCTGCGCCAGGTACAGCACTTCATAGGCTTTGTCTGCGCGGTGGCGGTCGGGTTCGGATGACGACAGGGTGAACTAGATCAGCAGGAACAACGCCAGCAAGCCACCGAAGATCGCCCACTTTTCCAGGTAGTAGCGGGTGCGATTGCGCTTTTTCAATTCCTTGCCCCGCAGGCGAATACCGTAGATCTTGGTGAAGAACTTGTTGATCCCACCGGTCTTGTCGTTCGCATCATTCGGCGAGGCGGCGGCGGACATCACGTTGCGGCTGAACCAGCGGTTGAACGCTGTCGCCCAGCGATACTTCAACGGACGCTCGACATCGCAGAACAGGATCACACGATTCTGCTCGGTCTTGTTTTCGGCGTAGTGGATAAAGGTCTCATCGAACATCACCGGCTCGCCATCGCGCCAATGGTAGTCCTGGCCGTCGACATTGATGTAGCAGCCCGGATCGTTCGGCGTCTCCAGGCCCAGGTGATAGCGCAGGGAACCGGCGTAGGGGTCGCGGTGGCGAACCAGGCGCGAACCCGGCGGCAACTCGGCGAACATCGCGGCCTTGATGCTGCCGATGCTGTTGAGCAGCTCCGTGGTACGCGGGCACAGCTCGACGGCGGAAGGATGGTTGTCGCCGTACCACTTGAGGTAGAAACGCTTCCAGCCGGTCTTGAAGAAAGAGTTGAAGCCGACGTCGTTGGGCGTCTCGGATTTCTTGATCTCACCGGCACGCAGCAGCGCCAGGGCCTCGGTGCGGATTTCCTGCCAGTTGTCCTGCAGCGGCTTGAGCTCGGGGAAGTCGGCCGGCTCCAGGTACGGACGGCTCGGCACCTTGGAGAACAGGTAGAGGAAGCAGTTGATCGGGGCCAGGAAGGTCGAGTGGTCACTCAGTTGCCGGCTCAGCTTGTGCCGGACCTTGCCGCGCAGGTGTACGTACGCGATGGACAAGACGTAAACAGCGATGATGATGAGTTTCACGGGCGTCGTCACAGAAGTCAAAAGGACACGCTACCCTTCATGCATCTGGTGAGCCGGTGCACACAAGCCGGGGTCCAGACGTCGCAAAGGTAGCCAACGCGCTAGGGTAGAACAGCTGGCGTATGGGTTTCCAGTGTTTCGTCTTCCGGATGAAAGCAAAATCACTATCCATTACAGGATTTTCTTACAGCGCTACTGGCACGGCCCATCTCCGCAGACCTGGCACGCTCTTGTGAACACGAGGCAACCTTGTAGGAGCCGGCTTGCTGCGGACAGTACTCCGGGAACACCGTCAAAATCTCAGCCTATCGGCTGATCGCGAGCAAGCTGGCTCCTACCAAAATCGACTTCAGCCTTTAGCCAACAAGGCGTCCACTTCCTGCGTCCCGGGCGAAGTGGCCGGCCCCCAGCGCGTGACCGCCAGGGCCGCCGCCGCATTGGCGCGACGGGCCGCTTCGGCGGCATCGAGCCCGCCCGCCAGCCCAGCGAGGAACACCCCGGAATGGGCATCGCCCGCGCCGTTGCTGTCCACCGCCCGCACCTTGAAACCGGGCACATGCCGGTGCTCCCCCGCTCGGCTGACCCAGCAACCATTCGGGCCATCGCGAACCACCAGCAGCGCACCGTCGGCCAAACGTTCGGTCAGACAGTCGAGGGAACCGGCAATATCCGTCGCGCCGGTAAAACGCAGGGACTCGACACTGTTGCTGGTCCAGATATCGATACGCGGCAACAACGCGGCCATGGGGACAGCGTCCGGCGAGTTGACCAGAGGGCCCGGATCGAACACCACGGTTACCGCCTTCGGCAAGGCCAATACCCACTCCAGCAGTGCCGGCGCCTTGTCCGGGTATTGCAAGCTGTAGCCGCTGACATAGACGTAGTCGTCGGCCTGCACCGAAACCCGCGCCAGCTCTTCAGCCGAAACACCGCCCTCCGCGCCAATATAGGAAATAAAGGTGCGCTCGGCGCTGGCTTCAGTCAGCGATACGCAAAGCCCGGTGTCCTTCGCGCCATCGCGCTCAAGGGCGATCTCGACCCCTTCCGCCGCCATCGCCTGGCGGGCTATGTCACCAAAGCGCCCGTTACCGTGGCGCCCGAGATAGACCACCGACAAGCCATTGCGCCGGGCCGCGGCCATGACATTGAAACCCGCACCGGCTTCGAAGCTGGCGGCTTTCGCCAGCACGTCGCCACCGGTCGCCGGCAGTTGGTCGAGGGACATGACCAGGTCAACCATGACCTGGCCGGTATGCAGCAACTTAGCCATTGGCATTCTCTACAAAGGCCGCACGGCGATCCGCCGCACCGCCGAGCACGGCGTAAATACCGCCGGCAACCAGAAAGGTGACGATCCAGCCCAGGCCGTTGTGGCCCAGCCAGGAGTCGGACAGGAAACCGCGGAACCAGGTGGTCTCGGCGGTGGTGCCGATGGTGGTGAAGCTGAAGCCCAGGACAATCGCCACGGCCCAGGCGCCGAAGGCACGCCATTCGATGCCGCCGCTATACCAGTAGGCGCTGCTCGGACTGACGTCCAGCAGGTCCTTGGCGCTGTAGTGCTGGCGATGCACCAGGTCGACCACGAAGATCCCGACCCAGGCAGTGATCGGCACCGCCAGCAACGAGATGAAGGTGATGAACGGACCGTAGAAGCTGTCGGCGATCAACATGAAGTAGATAGAGCCGGCGAAGATCGCCACGATATCGACGATCACCGCGTGCACGCGCTTGACCTTCAAGCCCAGGGTCAAGGTGGTCAGGCCCGCCGAGTACACCGACAGGTTGTTCGACAGCAGCAGTCCACCGAATGCAGTGATCAGGTAGGGTACGGCCATCCAGGTCGGCAGCATGTCGCGGATCGCAATGATCGGATCAGTCGCCTGGGCCAGATCGTGGTTGCCTACCGACAGCAGGCCACCAAGGGTGATCAGCAGCACCAACGGGATACCCGCACCGAAGGCCGCCGAGGCCACCAGGCGGACCGCCTTGACGCTCTTGTGCTGGTAGCGCGACATATCGGCGCCGGCGTTGGCCCAACCGATCCCGGTACCGGCCGCCATGGTACCAATGCCGATGATCATCGCGCTCATCGGTGCCGGGGTGGCGTTGAACACCGCGCTCCAATCGATGGTCGCGCAGAGGAAACCGCCCACCAGGATGTTCAGGGCGCCGAAGACATAGGTCGCCCACTTCTGGATCACCAGCAAGGTGGCATGCCCCAGGCCCGAGACCGACAGGGTCAGCAGCACGAAGATGGCGATAAACAACAGGGTCAGCAGCGGGGCGCTCTTGGCCTCTACCGGCGAGTGGAACAGGATCGAACACAAGGACAGCAGCACGAATGCCGCGGTGGTGGTGTTGACCGTTTCCCAGCCCAGGCGCGACATCAGCGAAACGATGGTCGGGCCGATATTGCCGCGCACACCGAAAATCGCCCGCGACAGGGTCAGGCTCGGCGCGTGGCCGCGACGCCCGGCGATGGAGATGATCCCCACCACGGCAAAGGAACCCGCCGCGCCGAGAATCGCGACAATGATCGCCTGCCAGATCGCCAGCCCGCGAAAGGCCACCAGGGTCGCCCCCAGCGGCAGGCCGAGAATACTGATGTTGGCCGCGAACCAGACCCAGAACAGTTGCAGCGGATGGCCATTGCACTCGGCTTCCGGGACCGGCTCTATACCGCGGGTTTCCAGTTGGCCGGCACTTTGTCCGGCGTTTGATGAGGTCATGCTATTGCGCTCCTGATGCCAATTGTTGTGGTTGTTGGGCAGTGCGGAAGGTGTAGAAAACCCTGGGCCACTTCCGGGCCCCCTTCGTCTGCAGTCCATTGCGTGTTTTTATCTGTCAGACATTGCGCAGGGCGATCAGCCCTTGAACCAGGGGCACCAGCTCCAGCGCATTGACTTCAATGATTTTTGCAATCAGGTCGGCGGGCCAGCAGTCCAGGCCGTCGCAGGCCCCGAGCATGGCGCCGAGGATGCCGGCGATGGTGTCGGTATCACCGCCGATGCTGGCGGCCAGGCAGAGAGCGTCGAAGGCCTTGAGCTTGCCGAGCGCGACCCGTTGTGCCAGCGCGAAGGCCACCACCACCGACTCCTGGGACGCCACCGAGGTGCCGACCACGTCATACAGCAGGTCGGCCAGCTCGCTATCCGGGCAATCACGACTGAGTTCACGGGCCCAGCAGATGCGTGGCCCCAGGCGCCCGCCAGCGACCCAATGGCCATGCTGTTCGGCGGTAAAGGCCATCTCGGTGCCAATATTCAGCGCCTGCTCCAGGCCCTGGCGGTTGAGGCCGCTGGAAATCACCGCGGCGACCGCCGCCGCGCTGGAGATTCCCAGGCTGGTGTTGTGGGTGACCTGGCAGGCCTGGATCACCGCCGCGAGAAAGCGCTGAGGCTGGGCGATATCGGCAGCGATGCCCACCGGGGTGATGCGCATGGCCGCGCCGTTGGTGGTGCCGTAGCGCCCGGCTTCCTCGGGGCTGTGGCCGGCGAGGATCATTTCAATGGCGCGCTTGGTCGACGGGCCGAGCAGGTCCTGCGAACCCTTGGCCTGCATCTGCGCCTCCCAGGCGATCAACCGTTCGGCCAGCAGGGCCGGCTCGATATGGCCGTGACCGTCGATCAGCAACTGCCCGACCAGGATCGCCTGTTCGGTGTCGTCGGTGATGGAACCGGCGGGCATGTTCGGCGCGATCGGCTGGTCGGGACCGGCGTCAACCAGCGTGGTGATGCTGCCGAAGCGCACCTGGATCTGGGCGCGGCTCAGGGATTGGGTCGGCATGCCCAGGGCGTCGCCCAGGGCGAGGCCATAGAAGGCGCCAAGGGCGCGATGAATCGGGGTCATGTTGGGTTTCCAAATGCCAGGTGCAGGCGGAAATGCAGCGGATCGAGCAGGCTTTCGACCTGCTCCATAAAACGTCCCTGCTTGTCGTAGGTGGTGCGCAAGGCCTTGAGAAAAACCGTACCCGGTGGACGACCCAGCAGCTGCGCATCTTCGTCGGACAAGGGTTCGGCGCCGATCCATTGATCGCCGCGATCGCCGACATAGCCGTAGGCCGCCAGGGTAATGGTCAGGGAGTTGTCGATCAGGCCGATACTGGGCAAGCCTTCCAGGCCGCTGCTGGCCGGTATCAGCGAATGTTCGAGGGAGACCGCGGTGCCTTCGGTATTGCGCCGGCGCCGATCGAGGGCAACGAACTGCTCGGTACCGTAGCGACTGAACAGGTCCGGGCGCACCACCGCTTCCAGGCGCAACACCTCGGTGTTGATCAGCGCCCCGCTGTCCGCCAGGGCCTGAGCCCAGCCGGCGCGCTGGTCAAGGGGAATGCCATCGTAGGTGACGATGGAGCCCACGCCGCTCTGGGTCGCGATGTAATTGCGCCGCTTGAGCTCGGCCAGCGCCTCGCGCAGCGTGCCACGGCTCACCGAGAATTCTTCGGCCAACTGATGTTCACCCGGCAACAGCAAGCCGTCTCCAAGAAGACCGCTTTCGATGCGCCGGATCAGCTCATCGACCACCTTTTTTTTCTTATCAAATCGGACATGTCTAATCATGTACAAATTGATAACCGAAACAGGCCTTGGGAGGCAAGGGATTTATATTTCAGGGAGATGAATGGTGGTGTTCTTCAGGGCGCCATCGCCAGCAAACTGGCTCCTACAGGTCAGGGTTCACCCTGGAAACAGCGTCCTACCCGACCCCTTTGTGGGAGCCGGCTTGCTGGCGATCCGCCGACAGGCGGAAATCACTCAAGGCTCGAGGCCGATCGGAAAAAACTCGCCGCCGCTCCACACGCCCAGCCAGGATTGGCCGTCGATTTGCCGGGGCACCGCCAGTTCCACCAGTTGGTAGAACACATTGCGGTGAATCAGGGCTTCGAGATTGCTGCGCACATGCACGTAAGGCGCCGGTTCCTGGCTGACCGGATCGATCACCACCCGAATCGGATGCTCGCCACCAGCCGTCACCTGCTCATCGACGTAAGTGGTAAACCGCAGCTGCTGTGCCTCGCCCTGCCCTTCGACCGCCAGGGTCACCGCGACAAAGGGCGCATCGTCGACCTTGATCCCGACCTTTTCCACCGGCGTGATCAGGAAATAGTCATCGCCGTCGCGGCGCATGATGGTGGAGAACAACTTGACCATCGGCTTGCGGCCAATCGGCGTGCCCTGGTAATACCAGGTGCCGTCACGGGCGATACGCATGTCGATATCGCCGCAGAACGGCGGATTCCACAAGTGGACCGGCGGCAGGCCCTTTTCCGTCTTGGGGATTTGTGCCAACAGGTCGTTGGCCTTGCCCGGCTCACTCATACTCAATCCGACATCCACTGTTCACCAATACCCAACAGACTACGCGCATATTCGGCCAAGGGGGCGGCGATCAGGTCTTCGGGCTTGTTGTTGTGGAACGTCAGCAAGCCACCACGGCTTTTGATCCGTGCGGTATCGATCAGGTATTGGCTACCGGTCTCGATCAACATGATCTGGATCACGCCGCTGTCCAAGCCCAGACGGTCGACGGATTCCTGGTCGGCCCATTCGTCGTAGTTGCCGATGCGGTCGTCCGCCTTGGCGAAGCGCGTGTACAGCAGGTAGTGGGCGCCGGCGGAACGGGCTTCGGCCATGGCCTGGTCCAGACCGAGGGGCCCACGGGCGCGGCGCACCATGGGGAAGTACTCGATGAAACCCTTGAAAGCTTCCTCGGCCACCACATTCGGACGCGGGTAGGCACTGCCGGGCGGCGTGAAGGCGCCCTGGGCAATGTAGATAAAGGAGTCCGGCTGGAGGCGGAACGAGTGGATCCGGCGCGTATCGCTATGGTCGAGCAGCCCCACATCGCTCATCTGATAGCGGACACCTTCGCCCATATCACTGACTTTCATGCAGCCGCCCAGCGCCAACAACGCCAGCAGCACAACCAGGCTACGCATCCTACCCTCCAGAGGCCGGTGACGGAAAACCGGCGAATAGTCGCCTGGATGCAGCTTCCGCGCCAGATCAACCAGGAAGATGATGCAAACCTGTGAGAGCGGTGCTTGTGTGAGAGCGGTGCTTGTGTGGGAGCGGTGCTTGTGTGGGAGCGGTGCTTGCCCGCGAAGAGGCCCTTGAGATCGCTATAAGCTTCGCTGCGGTGCGGCGATCCGACAAGCACCGCGCCCACAATTAAATCGGCAGTGTTCTCAAAGCCGTGGTCAGCCGCCGATGATTTTCATCACCGTCGCACCGCCCGAGAAGGCCACTTCCTGCTTGTCGCCCAAGGCCTTGACCAACAGCCGCTGCAGTGCCGGCAGCGCCTCGTGGCGGGGCTTGTCCAGCAGGTCACCGACATAATGCCGGTTGCTCGACGACAGACAGCCATGCAGCCAGCCGGTGGACGACAGCCGCAAGCGCGAGCAGGTCCGGCAGAATGGCACGCTTTCGTTGGCGATCACCCCAAAGTAACCGCGCCCCGGAATCGCATAACGCACCGCGGTGGCATCCACCGGCGCATCGGCCTGCAGGTATTCGTAGCGCTCGCCGATCAGGCCGAGCAACTGCTGGAGGCTGACGAACTGCTGGAGAAAAGCATTGCCGTCGCTGGCCAGGTGGCCCATGCGCATCAGCTCGATAAAGCGCAGCTCGTAACCATGCTCAAGGCAATAATCCAGCAGCGGCATCACCTGGTCCAGGTTCTGCCCGCGCAACGGCACCATATTGACCTTGATCTTCAGCCCCGCCGCCCGCGCCTGCGCCATGCCGTCGAGCACGCTGGCCAGATCGCCGCCACGGGCGATGCTGCGAAAAGCAGCGGCGTCCAGGGTATCGAGGGAAACGTTGATCCGCTTGATCCCGGCATCCACCAGCAAGGGCAGCTTGCGTGCCAACAACTGACCATTGGTGGTCAGGCTGATGTCTTCCAGGCCCATCTGGCCGACCGCGCCCATAAAGGCTTCCAGCTTCGGACTGACCAGCGGCTCGCCGCCAGTAATGCGCAAGCGCTCGATCCCCGCCGCCTCGATCAGGTAGGCCACGCCACGCGCCATGGCCTGCGCCGACAGCTCGTCCTGGGCAGCCACCAGCCGCTTGCCATTGGGCACGCAGTAGGTACAGGCATAGTTGCAGGCGGATGTCAGACTGATGCGCAGGTTACGAAAACGCCTGCCTTGACGGTCAACGATCATGGAACACTCCGGCGATGGACTGTGGCACGCGCAAAACTTGACCCATAAATCAAGTTTTTACAAGCCCTATCCGTAGGAGCCGGCTTGCCGGCGATCCAGGCGACGCGGATTCAAGTTGCATCGCGTTATCGTTCATCGCCGGCAAGCCGGTTCCTACAGAACTCCACCGAGTATACGCCGCGCGCAGGGGCAAAGGGGTCAGGCGGCTGGCGTTTCGGGGTCGCGCTTGCGCTTGTTGCCCATGCGCACGCCGATGTCCATCAGGAACTGGAAGAAACCTTCCTGGTCCTCCAGCACATTGCTCCAGAACGGCGAGTGGTACAGCGCAACGGCGCCATGCACCAGGGCCCAGGCGGCGCAATAGTGGAAGTACGGCGGCACATCCTCGAGCTTGCCTTCGCTGATGCGGCCCTTGATCAACAAGGTCAGGCGTTCGAAGTTGGAAGCACGGATCTTGTGCAGTTCCTCGACCATCTCTGGCACCTGGTGGCCCTTGACCACTTTTTCTTCCAGGCGGTCGAACAGGCGATAGCGCTGGGGATCGCGCATGCGGAATTCGAAGTAGGCCCGGGACAGGGCCTCCTTGTCCTTGTCGACATCCGCCGAATGCAGCAGCTCGTTCAAGTCACGCTCGTAGTCGAGCATCAGGCGCAGGTAGATTTCCGCCTTGGATTTAAAATGCTTGTAGATGGTGCCTTTGCCGATACCGACGGCATCCGCGATCATCTCGACGGTGACACTGTCTTCACCTTGCTCGAGGAACAGCTTTAGCGCGGTATCGAGAATTTCTTGCTCGCGGCGACGAAACTCACGGACCTTACGGGGTTCTTTGTGCATAAGAAAAGGTCTGTAGGGGCAAAATCGAAGCCAAGCATTATGCCTGACTCGCGCCAAATTGCACGAATCATCCGAGGCTTTTCGTTTTCACCGTCGACGAATCAGCCCGCGCTGGTCAGAAAGGCTTCGCAGTGGTCACCGATCGTCGCCTGCGGCGGCCACCGAAAAGCGTCCTGAGGCGATGAGAACTCAACAGAAGCGCCTGTATTCCAAATCTGTTTAAAAAATGAGCAATGCTGACTGGACGTCGGGCGATCCTGGCCAATACTTGAACTGTCGGCGCGACATCTCCCCCAAGTGACACGCCGATAAAGGTGCCGAAGGACCGCGTACCTTTGTTTTACTCCTAATGGTCTTAACCCGGATTCACCCCCCAGAACCCGGGTTTTTTTTGCCCGCGATTTGCAGGAGCCCCACAAGATCGCGGCCCGACGATATGGTCGTGGTGAAACGCCCTTCGTTGCCCTCAGGAGCCTACATGCGCCAGCGGAAACAGGCGCTTGAAGTTCTCGGTGGTCTGTTCGGCAAGCTGCTCGTAAGGCACCCCGCGCAGCATCGCCAGGTAGTCCGCGACATCGCGCACATATTGCGGCAGGTTCGGCTTGCCGCGATGAGGAATCGGCGCCAGGTACGGCGAGTCGGTTTCCACCAGCAGGCGATCGGCCGGCACTTGCCGCGCCACATCGCGCAAGGCGTCGGCATTGCGAAAGGTGACGATACCCGAGAGGGAAATATAGAAGCCCAGGTCCAGTGCGGCCTTGGCCATCTCCCAGTCTTCGGTGAAACAGTGCAGCACGCCGGCCTGGGGCAGTTGTGCCTCGCGCAGCAACGTCAGGGTGTCGGCGCGCGCGCCACGGGTATGGACGATCACCGGCTTGCCGGTCTGCGCGGCCGCTTGCAGGTGCAAGCGGAAGGACGCCTGTTGCAGTTCGGCCGCCTCGGGTTCGTAGTGATAGTCCAGGCCGGTCTCACCAATGGCCACGACCCGTGGATGCTCAAGCTCGCGCAGCAACCAATCGAGCGCTGGCGCGGCGTCAGGTTTGACGTCCAGCGGGTGGACGCCGATCGAACAATCGACATCGGCATAACGCTCGGCCAGGGCCTTCACGTCGGCGGCGTTATCGACACTGACACCGATACACAGGAAGTGCCCGACACCGCGCTGACGCGCCGCATCAAGCGCTGCATCGAGGGAGCCCGAATGTTCGGCGAGATCAAGACGGTCGAGGTGGCAATGGGAATCTACAAGCATAAAAAGGCGACAACTACATCGTATGGGTGGGACGGTCGGACTTCAGGGCGCCGGCCAGATGGGTTTCGATCTTGCTGCGGGCGGTGTTGTCGCCGTCGTTGAATTGCACGCCGACCCCCGCCGCACGGTTACCCTGGGCCCCCTTGGGGGTGATCCAGGCGACCTTGCCGGCGACCGGGATTTTTTCCGGTTCGTCCATCAGGTTGAGCAACATGAACACTTCGTCGCCCAGCTTGTAGCTCTTGCTGGTGGGGATGAACAGGCCACCGTTCTTGATAAAAGGCATATAGGCCGCGTACAGCACGGACTTGTCCTTGATGGTCAGGGACAGGATACCGTTGCGCGGGCCGGGACCAATGGGTTCGTTCATACTCGCTCCGGTCTTGCAGATAGCCGATTCTAGGCCCATCGCCTCAGTGTTGGGTAGGTAAAGCTGCCCATTGCACCAACAGCGCTTCGAGCAACAGCACCCGGTTCAGGTTGGCCTTGCTCAGGACCTTCTGGCGCTGGGCGAGAATCCAGTCCTGGATCGACAGGACCTTGTCCCGGGCAGTTTTCTGCGCCAGGTATTGCACCACCTTGCGCATGTCCCCCAGACCCAGGCCAGCTTCGTCCTCGGTCAGTTGATAGCGCAGGATCAAGCTCGACCAATCGCAGAACCAGTCGAACAGCAACAACAATGGAATGGCGTTCCACCCCTCAGCCAACTGGGTGGCCGATTGCTGTTGCTTGAGCAATTTCTTCACCCCGTCGACCACCAGCGCCCGCTGTTCGCGAACGCCCTGGGCCTGGAGGCTGACAGCGGCCAGGGGCGAACCCGCCGCCAGGGTCAGCAATTCGACCCGCTCTTCTTCGCTGCTGTCCGGCAAGGCTCCAGCCAGCCATTGCAGGCTCATGGCCTCGCTCGGCAGCGGGCAGGCCTGTTGCACGCAACGGCTGCGGATGGTCGGCAACAACCGGCTGGACTGGTGACTGACCAGCAACAGCACGGTATCCCCGGAAGGTTCCTCAAGGCTCTTGAGCAAGGCGTTGGCGGCGTTGATGTTCATCGACTCCACCGGCTCGATCAGCACCACCTTGCGCCCGCCCAGTTGCGCGGTCTGGACCACGAAGCTGACCAGATCGCGAACCTGGTCGACCTTGATCGCCTTGTCGGCTTCTTCCGGTTCCAGGATGTAATTGTCCGGATGACTGCCGGCGTTCAGCAACAGGCAGGATTTGCAGTGACCGCAGGCATTGAGGTTTGCCGGGCTCTTGCACAGCAGCAGCGCCATCAGCCGTTCGGCCAGGGCGCGCTTGCCGATGCCCGCCGGACCGTGCAACAGATAAGCATGGGCATGCTGGGGCCGCCCGGCCATTTGCTGCCAGAGACCGTCCTGCCAGGGATAGGCTTCAGCCACGGTGCCGCTCCAGGATTTCCGGCAGCAGGCGGTCGAGGGACTGTTGCACCTGGGCCAGCGGCTGGGCCGCATCCACCAGCCGGTAGCGCGACGGATCGGCGGCGAGGCGCTTCAGGTAGGTGCTGCGCACGGCGTCGAAAAACACTCGGCCTTCCTGCTCGAAACGGTCCAGCCGCCCCCGAGCGCTGGCCCGAGCCAGGCCGACCTCCACCGGCAGGTCGAAGACCAGGGTCAGGTCCGGACGCAGTTGGCCCTGGACAAAACTTTCCAGGGTGGCGATACGCTCCTGGGACAGGCCGCGACCACCGCCCTGGTAGGCATAGGTGGCATCGGTAAAGCGGTCACACAGCACCACCGCGCCGCGGGCCAGGGCCGGGCGGATTACCGTGGCCAGATGCTGGGCGCGCGCGGCGAACACCAGCAGCAGCTCGGTGTCGGCACACATGGCCTCGTCGCTGGGCGCCAGCAGCAGTTCGCGGACCTTCTCGGCCAGCGGCGTACCGCCGGGCTCGCGGGTCAGCAACACATCGACGCCTTGGGCCCGCAGGCACTCGGCCAGGTAATCGCGGTTGGTGCTTTTGCCAGCGCCTTCCGGGCCTTCCAGGGTGATAAACAAGCCAGTCACGGGCAATCCTTAATCAGGGTCATTGCGAGTCTTTCGTCTCGGCTTCGGGTGTCGCGGGTGTCGCGGGTACAGGTTCGACAACCGGGGCCGGTGCGGGGTTCGGTGCCGGCTCAGGCACCCCGGGAACCGGGCTCTGGACCGAGGCCGGTGCTGTCGCCGGGGCAGCCGGAGCGGGTGCCGTCGCCGGAGCAACCGGCGGAACCGTTGGAGCAGGTGCCACCGCCGGAGCTGTCGTCGGAACCGCCGGCGCGGGGCTGGAACGGTAGTCGGCCCGGCGCTTGAGCTGGAACTCGCGCACCGCGTTGTTATGCGAGTCCAGGTCGTCGGAGAAGACATGGCTGCCATCGCCGCGCGCCACAAAGTACAGGCTGTTGCCCGGCACCGGGTTCAACGCGGCGTGAATCGCCTCGCGGCCAACCATGGCAATCGGGGTCGGCGGCAGACCGGCGTTCATATAGGTATTGTAGGGGTTGGCCTCACGCAGGTGGGCACGGGTGAGCTTGCCGGTATAACGCTCGCCCAGGCCGTAGATCACCGTCGGGTCGGTCTGCAACAACATGCCTTGCTGCATCCGCCGGACAAACACCCCGGCGATCTGGCCACGCTCCTGGGGCACACCGGTTTCCTTCTCCACCAGCGAGGCCATGATCAGGGCCTGGTAAGGCTCGGTGTAAGGCGCATCAGGGGAGCGTTTCTGCCACTCCTGGGCCAGGACACTGTCAAGACGGTCGTAGGCCTTCTCCAGCAGCTCGGCGTCGCTCATGCCGCGCACGAAGCGGTAGGTGTCCGGGAAGAAGCGCCCCTCGGCGAACACGTCCTTGTGCCCCAACTTGGTCATGACCTCGCTGTCACTGAGGCCGGTCAGGGTTTGCTGGAGCTTTTCGTTTTTGGCCAGGGCATTGCGAACCTGGTGGAAATTCCAGCCTTCGACCAGGGTCAGGCTGTACTGCACCACTTCGCCGCGCTGCCACAGGGACAGCAGCCCGCGCACGTCCATGCCCGGCGTGAGCCGGTACTCGCCGCTATGGAAGGGTACGCCAGCAAGATTGAAGCGCCAGTAGAGGCGCAGCCAAAAGGCATCCTTGAGCAAGCCCTCGGACTCGAGGCGATTGAACGTGCCCGTCGGTGTCGCACCAGCCGGTACATCCAGCAGTTGTTCCTGCGTCAGGTTGAGGGACTGCTCCAGCGCCGAATGCAGCTTCCAGGCCGAACCGCCCAGCAGCAAACCGGCCAGCACCAGAACGGCTTGCAGCAGCACCAAGAATTTACGTCTCAATTCAAACTTCCAATAGCGCGCGGGCAATACCTTGCAGTTTACGGGTGAGCGGGCCAACCGACCAGCTCAGGTCGGCAAAAGCCCGAACGGGCCAGATGCCATAGACGCTGTTACAGAGAAAAACTTCATCGGCTTGCCGGAATTGCTCCAGGCTGATGTCGGAAATATCAACAGGGATTGCCAGTGCTTGGGCCTCTTCCAACAACTGCGCCCGCATCACCCCCGCCACACCACAACGGCTCAGGTCGGCGGTACGGAGCACACCCGCCTGCACCAGGAACAGATTGCTGAACACCCCTTCGATCACCCGACCCGAGGTGTCGAGCATCAAGCCTTCGGCATATTCGGCGCCCTGCCATTCTGCACGGGCCAGGACCTGCTCCAGGCGATTGAGATGCTTGAGCCCGGCCAGCAAGGGCTGCTCGGACAAACGCGTGGTACAGGGAAAAAGACCAATACCTTGCTGTTGGTAGGTCTGTGGATAAGTCGGCGACGGACTGCCTTGCAGGATCCGCCGCGGCAGCGTATCCGCCGACGCCGCATAGCCGCGCTGGCTGTCGCCACGGGTGAGAATCAGCTTGAGCACGCCCTCCCCCAGTGCGGCACTGTAGGCGAGCAGCTCGCAACGAACCCGTTCGTGATCCGCCACGATGCCCAGGCGTCGACAACCCTCCGCCAGGCGCTGCAGGTGCCGCTCCAGCAGCAGCGGTCGACCGCCTTTCACGGCGAGGGTCTCGAACAGACCATCGCCGTAGGCCAGGCCGCGGTCCTTGAGGGACAACGCATCGCCCGGCTGGCCGTCGACCCAGCTGTCCATCACTCGGCGAACCGGCGGAACACCAGGGAGCCGTTGGTACCGCCAAAGCCGAAGGAGTTGGACAGCACGACATCGATGGGCATGCGCCGGGCTTCGTGGGGCACGAAATCCAGGTCGCAGCCTTCATCGGGCTCGTCGAGGTTGATGGTCGGCGGCGCCACCTGGTCGGCGATGGCCAGCACGCTGAAGATCGCCTCGATGGCCCCGGCGGCGCCCAGCAGGTGGCCGGTCATCGACTTGGTGGAACTGATCGCCAGCTGGTAGGCATGCTCGCCAAACACCCGCTTGATCGCCTGGGCTTCGGCCAAGTCGCCGGTCGGGGTCGAGGTGCCGTGAGCATTGATGTACTGCACCTGATCCAGGTTCAGCTTGGCATCGCGCATCGCATTGGCGATACAACGGGCCGCACCGGCACCGTCCTCGGGCGGCGAGGTCATGTGGTAGGCGTCGCCACTCATGCCAAAGCCGATCAGTTCGGCGTAGATGGTCGCGCCACGGGCCTTGGCGTGCTCCAGTTCTTCGAGCACCAGCGCGCCGGCACCGTCGGACAGCACGAAACCGTCACGTCCCTTATCCCACGGACGGCTGGCGCGGGCCGGCTCGTCATTGCGCGTGGACAGGGCGCGGGAGGCACCGAAGCCGCCCATGCCAAGGCCACAGGCGGCCATTTCGGCACCGCCGGCAATCATCACATCGGCTTCATCGTAGGCAATGTTGCGTGCGGCCATGCCGATGCAATGGGTGCCGGTGGTGCACGCCGTCGCGATGGCATAGTTCGGCCCCTGGGCACCCAGGTGGATGGACAGGAAACCGGAAATCATATTGATGATCGAACCCGGCACGAAAAACGGCGAAATGCGCCGTGGGCCCTGGTCGTGCAGCGTGCGGCAGGTTTGCTCGATATTGGTCAGACCGCCAATACCCGAGCCCATGGCCACGCCGATACGCTCACGGTTGGCATCGGTGACCTCGAGGCCGGCGTTACGCACTGCCTGGAAACCGGCTGCCAGGCCGTATTGAATGAACAGGTCGAGTTTGCGGGCTTCTTTGGCCGACAAATATTCTTCGACATTGAAGCCTTTTACCGAGCCGCCAAAACGGGTGGTATAGGCAGAAAGGTCTGTGTGTTCGATCAGACCAATGCCACTACGGCCAGCCAGAATGCCTTGCCAGGTACTCGCAACATCGGTACCCAATGGCGACAACATCCCCATGCCGGTGACTACGACGCGTCTACGCGACACAGCACTCTCCTTTATCCTGTTGACGACACTTTGCCTCACACCTAAAGAAAAAACCGCACGCCGTGATGGCAGTGCGGTTTTTCCATGACAGCAGGCAACGATTACAAACTATTACGCCTGATGCTTGGTAACGTAATCGATAGCGGCTTGTACGGTAGTGATTTTTTCAGCTTCTTCGTCAGGGATTTCGGTCTCGAATTCCTCTTCCAGAGCCATCACAAGCTCAACGGTGTCAAGGGAGTCGGCACCCAGGTCTTCAACGAAGGAAGCAACGTTGGTCACTTCTTCTTCCTTGACGCCCAGTTGCTCGGCAACGATTTTCTTGACGCGTTCTTCGATGGTGCTCATACCTTGTTTTCACTCCTAATGGAAAAATTCAGGCAGCTGGCCGGTGGGTAAGTGTATAGAAAGGCTTTTCAGCTTTTCAACCGAAAGCTTCAGCCTTTGCCCCCCTTTGCCCTCTGCCCCTCAATAAGTTGCAGCTTTATAACGGATTTTAGACAGCTGGTATGACATTTTTTTGAAGCAATCCGTCACATTTGAATTACATGTACATCCCGCCGTTCACCGGGATTGTAGCCCCAGTCACGTAAGCCGCACCGTCCGACGCCAGAAAAGCGACCACTTGCGCAATCTCTTGAGCCTGGCCCAGACGGCCCAGCGGAATCTGCGTCAGCAAGGCTTCACGCTGCGCCTCAGGCAATTCGCGGGTCATATCGGTGTCGATGAACCCTGGGGCCACCGAGTTTACCGTAATTGAGCGCGAACCGACTTCACGCGCCAATGCACGGCTGAAACCTTCGAGGCCGGCCTTGGCTGCTGCGTAGTTTACTTGGCCTGCGTTGCCCATGGCACCCACAACCGAACCAATATTGATGATTCGTCCCCAACGGGCCTTGGTCATGCCACGCAGAACCCCCTTGGACAGGCGGAACAGACTGTTGAGGTTGGTATCGACCACGTCGTACCACTCGTCATCTTTCATCCGCATCATCAGGTTATCGCGGGTGATACCGGCATTATTGACCAGGATCGCCGGCGCACCGAACTGCTCGCTGATGCTCGCCAGCACTGCGGCAACCGATTCATCGCTGGTTACATTAAGCTCCAGGCCGGTGCCTTGAATGCCATGCTCCTTGAGGGTCGCGGCAATCCGTTCGGCGCCCGAGGCCGAGGTCGCGGTGCCGATGACCACGGCGCCGAGACGCCCCAGCTCGAGGGCGATGGCTTGGCCGATGCCACGGCTGGCGCCGGTGACCAGTGCAACTTTACCTTGCAGACTCATGCAGGCTTCTCCTGATTCAGGCCCGCGCCGCGCGCGTGGCGGCGAAGGCATCCGGGGTATTGAGGTTGGACGTGTTGACGCCATCGGCGCAACGTTTGTTCAGACCGGCCAGCACCTTGCCGGGGCCGCACTCGACCAGTTCGGTGGCACCGTTGGCCGCCAGGCACTGGACCGACTCGACCCAACGCACCGGTTTGTAGAGTTGTTCCAGCAGGTCGCGCTTGAGGGTCGCGAGGTCCGTGACCACCTGGGCGCTGACGTTCTGCACCAACGGGATCTGCGGTGCCTGCCAGTCGATGGCGGCAACCGATTCGGCAAAGCGCTCGGCAGCCGGACGCATCAGCTCGCAATGCGACGGCACGCTGACCGGCAGCGGCAGGGCACGCTTGGCACCCTTGGCCTTGCAGACCTCCATGGCACGCTCGACGGCGGCCTTGGCGCCGGCGATCACCACCTGGCCCGGCGAGTTGAAGTTCACCGCGCTGACCACTTCGCCCTGGGCGGCCTCGGCACATGCGGCAAGCACATCGGTATCGTCCAACCCGAGGATCGCCGCCATGGCGCCCTGCCCGGCCGGAACCGCTTCCTGCATCAACTGGCCACGACGCTCCACCAGCTTCACCGCATCGCCCAGGCTCAGGCTGCCGGCGGCGACCAGCGCACTGTACTCGCCCAGGCTGTGACCGGCGACATAGGCCGGACGCGCACCGCCCTCGGCCAGCCACAGACGCCACAAGGCAATGGACGCCGTGAGGATGGCCGGCTGGGTCTTGTCGGTCTGGTTGAGCTGTTCTTCCGGGCCCTGCTGGGTCAACGCCCAGAGGTCATAGCCCAGGGCATCGGAGGCTTCTTTGAAGGTCTCCAGGATCAGCGGGTATTGCGCGCCCAACTCGGCCAGCATGCCGAGGGACTGCGAACCCTGTCCTGGAAAGACGAATGCGAGGGATGTAGACATGTAACAAGCCCCTAATGATCTTGTCGTCGGAGAATTGACGTCCCGCCGTGGCGGACGCAAGAAACTGTCAGTTTGGATGGCTGATTGAACTGAACGGTCACATTTAAGCATCCCCGCAGGAAAACGCCTAAAGCAATAGATCCTCCAGGCGACCATGCAGGCGCTCGGGGAGGTTTTCCTGGATCTCGATCAGGGCCCGCGCAATCGCGCTCTGGAAGCCCTCGACCCCGGCGGAGCCGTGACTCTTGATGACAATACCCTGCAGGCCGAGAAAACTCGCGCCATTATGCCGCGCCGGGGCGAGATCGGCCTGCAGGCGCTTGAGCAGCGGCAAGGCCAGAGCCCCGACCAGCCGCGAGGCCAGGCTCTGCTTGAAGAGCACCTCGATCCGCGCGGCGATCATGGTTGCCAGACCTTCGCTGGACTTGAGCAGGATATTGCCGACAAAACCGTCGCAGACCACCACATCAGCCTCACCGCGATACAAGCCGTCGCCTTCGATGAAGCCGATGTAGTTCAACCCTCGTGCCTGTTGCAACAGGGTCGCCGCCAGCTTGACCTGCTGGTTGCCCTTGATGTCCTCGGTACCGACATTGAGCAAAGCGACACGCGGCCGCGCCACGCCCAGGGCCTCGGCGGCCACCGCGCCCATCACGGCGAACTGGAACAGGTGCTCGGCACTGCAATCGACATTCGCCCCCAGGTCCAGCAACTGGCAATAACCGCGCTGGGTCGGGATGGCCGCGACCATGGCCGGACGATCGATACCCGGCAAGGTCTTCAGCACATGCCGCGACAAAGCCATCAAGGCACCGGTATTGCCCGCACTGACACAGGCCTGGACCTTGCCATCGCGCAGCAACTGCAAGGCCAGGCGCATCGACGAATCCGGCTTGCCGCGCAGGGCCTGGGACGGACGCTCGTCCATGGTGATGATTTCGCTGGCAGGGGTAATGGTCAGGCGTGCGCGATCCACAGTCGGATGACTGGCGATCAGGGGTTCAAGCTGGGAAGGTTGACCGACAAGGGTCAGGTGCAACGAGGGTGTGGCAGACAGACAGGCAATACTGGCCTGGACAATGCTGCGGGGACCGAAGTCCCCGCCCATTGCGTCGATCGCGATGATCTGAGCGGACAAGATTTACTCGTCAGCGCCCTTGTCGATCACTTTACGGCCACGGTATACGCCTTCTGGCGATACGTGGTGACGCAGGTGAACTTCACCGGTGGTCTTTTCCACGGACAGGGTGCTTGCCTCGAGGGCGTCGTGCGAACGACGCATGTCACGGGCGGAGCGGGATTTTTTGTTCTGCTGAACAGCCATAATTGATTAACTCCTAAACGTTTGGGTCACGCTTTAACTGCGCCAATACACTGAACGGGTTGGACCGCGTTACCTCGTCCTCGCTCGGTTCGGGCTCATCGAGCCCCGCCGGCTGCTGGCATTCTTCCGGATGATGAGCAGGCACAATGGGCAAGGCGAGCAGAAGCTCTTCCTCGATCAATGCCTGCAGATCCAAAGGATCTTCGCCCAGTTCCAGCACGTCATAACCTTTCGGCAACGACTGGGTATTCGCACCCTCCTTCACCACAGCATAACTGCATTCGCTGTGGATCGGCAGGGTGACCAGCTCAAGACAACGCTGGCAAACCATTTTGACTTCGGTGTCGATAAAGCTGTGAATCATCACAGACTTACGTTCATCTCGTTCAAAAACGAATTTAGCCTGCACCGTACCGACAGTGTCGGAAAGCGAGTCGCAGAGTCTCTCCAAATTGGCCAGCAGCAGTTCACCTTGAAGGGTGGTGCCACGATCAGCCAATTTGCGCGGGTCAACGTGAGGTGGAATCGGGTCATTCAACATAGGCGCAGCATTCTAGGGATGCACCCTGCCACTGTCAAAGGAAATTAGGCCCTGTCCGTCAGCTGGCGGGCCGACTAGAATCGCCGACCTGCCTCAGGAGAACCGCATGCTGCCTTTGTTACTCGCCTCAAGCTCGGCCTATCGCCGGGAATTGCTGACCCGCCTGCGCCTGCCCTTCAGCTGCGCATCGCCGGATATCGACGAAAGCCAGCGCCCGGGAGAAGCCGCCATCGAGCTGGTCAAACGCCTGGCCGAGGAGAAAGCCCGAACCCTCGCCGCCCGTCATCCGGCGCACCTGATCATCGGCTCGGACCAGGTCGCGGTACTCGACGGACGGATACTCGGCAAGCCCCACGGCTTCGAGAAGGCCCGCGAACAGCTGCTGGCCGCCAGCGGCAACCGCGTCAGCTTCCTCACCGGGCTGGCCCTGCTCAACAGCCAGACCGGGGCATGCCAAGTGGACTGCATCGCCTTCAGCGTGCTGATGCGCAACCTGGATGTCGAACGCATCGAACGCTACCTGCACGCCGAACAACCCTATGACTGCGCTGGTAGCTTCAAGGCCGAGGGATTGGGCGTGAGCCTGTTCCAGAGCACGGAAGGGCCGGATGCCACCAGCCTGATCGGATTGCCACTGATTCGCCTGGTGGACATGCTGCAGGCCGAGGGCCTGCAGATTCCGTAATACCTTTCATCACAAAACCCTCAGCCTGCCGGTTGATCGCGAGCAAGCTTGCTCCCACAAGATAGTGCGACGCAGTATTCAGCCAATAAAAAACCGGTCATTGGCGACCGGTTTTTTTATTGCTGCACGAATATCAGCGCAAGGTCGGCCCCTGGAAGCCCATCCACATTGCCAACTGCTCGGCGACACTGGCACCGAGCTTTTTCGAGAAGCGATCGAAAGGCGACTCCTGAACGGTAAAGTCCACCAACTCCTTCTCGCCGATCACGTCCCGCGCCACCGAACTGGCACTGCCCAGGCCATCGATCAACCCCAAGGGCAGCGCCTGCTCGCCGGACCAGACCAGCCCGGAGAACAACTCCGGATGATCCTTGTCTTTCAGGCGATCACCACGGCCCTTCTTCACACTGGCGATGAACTGGTTGTGGGTGGTGTCCAGCACGCCCTGCCAGAACTGGGTCTCATCGGCCTTCTGCGGCTGGAACGGGTCGAGAAACGCCTTGTGCTCCCCCGAAGAGTAGGCACGCCGCTCCACACCCAGCTTCTCCATGGTGCCGACAAAACCGTAACCGGCCGCCGTCACACCAATGGAACCGACCAGGCTGGACTTGTCGGCATAGATCTCATCCGCCGCACTGGCGATGTAGTAGGCCCCGGAAGCACCGACATCGGAAATCACCGCATACACCTTGGTATCCGGATGCAGACCACGCAGGCGACGAATCTCGTCAAACACATAACCCGACTGCACCGGACTGCCGCCCGGACTGTTGATACGCAGGATGATTGCCTTGACCTTCGGATCTTCGAAGGCAGTGCGCAGGCTGCCGACAATATTGTCGGCGCTGGCCGACTCCTTGTCCGCAATCACTCCACGCACCTCGATCAGGGCGGTGTAGTGAGCCCCACGACTGGCGCTCTTCTCCAGATTGATCAGCGGCGAGAACATCACCAGCACGCCAAGCAGGTATACAAAGGTCAACAGCTTGAAGAAGATTCCCCAGCGCCGCGAACGACGCTGCTCTTGCACTCCGGCCAGCAAGGTCTTTTCCAGCAGCTTCCAGCTTTTCTCATCAGCCGAACCCGATTCGGCATTCGCCTTTGGCGGCGCGCCCCACTCATCAGACATGCGTACTCACCCCAATGAATTCAATTGACCCGGCCATCGAGCCAGGCATGCAACTGTGGAAAACTGTCAATCGCCAAGCGCGGCTCGAACACCCGCAACTCATCCAGCGACAGGGCACCATAACCTACAGCCACTGAATCCATGCCAGCATTGCGCGCCATTTGCAAATCGAACGCCGAGTCCCCGACCATCAAGGCCTGGGAAGCCGGGACAGCACAATGGGCGAGAATCTGCTCAAGCATCAGCGGGTGCGGCTTGCTGGCGGTTTCATCGGCGGCACGGGTGATATCGAAATAATCCAGCCAGCCATGGGACTTCAACACCCGATCCAGCCCGCGACGGGCCTTGCCGGTCGCGACCGCCAACTGGTAACCGGCGGCACGAAACGCCTCCATGGACTGCACCACCCCAGGAAACAGGGGCGAGGGCTCTGCCTCAAGGGCGATGTAGATATCGGCATAGTGTTGACGAAAAACAATCAATTCATCATCGCTGATCATCGGGTACAGGGTGCGAATCGCCTCGGGCAAACCCAAACCGATAATCCCCTTGACCGCCGCCTCATCGCGCAGGACAAACCCCGAACGCGCGGCCGCCTCGCCCATCGCCTCGACAATCCGACCAATGGAATCGGCCAAGGTACCGTCCCAATCGAAAATCAACAGTTTGTATTCAGACCGCACTCAGTCTCTCCACTGTCTTGGCCCACATTTCATCCACCGGTGCCTGCAGCTTCAATTCGCCGCCATCAGGCAGCGGCACGGTCAGCATATAGGCGTGGAGGAACAGGCGCTTGCCACCCAGCTCGCGGATTTCCTTGGTGAACCCATCGTCACCGTACTTGCTGTCACCGGCAATACAGTGCCCGGCGTGCAGGGTGTGCACACGAATCTGGTGGGTACGACCGGTCACCGGTTTGGCCTCGACCATGGTGGCGAAATCACCGAAACGACGCAGCACCTTGAACACCGTGAGCGCCTCCTTGCCCTCCTCGTTGACCTCGACCATGCGCTCGCCGGAGCGCAGGTTGCTCTTGAGCAGGGGCGCGCGCACCTGCTTGATCGAAGCAGCCCAATTACCGCGAACCAGGGCCATATAGCGTTTGTCGATGCCGTCGCCGCGCAACGCTTCGTGCAGATGGCGCAACATGCTGCGTTTCTTGGCGATCATCAGCAGGCCAGAGGTATCACGGTCCAGGCGATGGACCAGCTCCAGCTCCTTGGCATCCGGGCGCAACTGACGAAAGGCTTCGATCACGCCGTAGTTCAGGCCGCTGCCGCCGTGCACGGCAATGCCGGCCGGCTTGTTGATCACGATCAGCGCCTTGTCTTCGAACACAATCGAAGCCTCCAGGCGCTGCAACAGGCCCTGGGCCAGGGGCACCGGCTCGTCGCGCTCGGGAACGCGCACCGGCGGAACCCGCACGATATCGCCGGCCTGGAGCTTGTACTCGGGCTTGATGCGCCCCTTGTTTACCCGCACTTCGCCTTTGCGCAAAATGCGGTAAATCAAGGTCTTGGGCACACCCTTGAGCCGGGCGAGAAGGAAATTGTCAATGCGCTGGCCGGCATATTCCGGCGAGACCTCAAGCAGTTGTACGCCTGGAGTCGGGGGGGTAGTCGTCGTCATGCCGGCGATGATAACAATTTTTTATGGAATTGAAGCACTTAATCATTGCTGCTATAGTCGCGAACGTCGCCAAAAGCGGCTGGACAGAGGACCAACGGCCAACAGCCGGCCCTGCCCAACGTAATTCATCAGGATGCGAGGCCGTCCTACGGGGCTTTCGCCGTTCGAGGAAAGGTTCGCGATTGTAACGAGCGCAGGTGACATGAGGCCTGAAGCGCGCCGGAAAACTGAGTCAACACTCGTTTCCCGAGCCGGTATTAACGGCCAGTTCACAAAGTGCAGTCGATCACGGATCACACCTGGGCGAAGGCTTCGGAAACAACGCCTAATTAGCCATGAGCGTGCTTTCCCCTTTCGGAGAACACGGTAAATGCCAACCCGCTGCGGATTCTGCGCGCGGCCGCACCCGAATTATCAGGGATACGTGTAGGGTGGAGATGCACAACCGTCGGACTGTGTAGCATTAGGCTTTATCAAGACGCTTCATATCGTCCACACCCGCGGTTGATTCCTCCTCCTGACAGAGCTTTTGCTTGTGAGGTGTCTTTTGTCACCCCAAGAAGCAGGACGCGTGAGTCGCGATTTCGTCCCCTCTGGACGAACCTCGCCCGACACAGGAATGGCCAACCACTCCTGACGCACCTGACACCGACCGTGAGAAGTCGTGTGTGCCGAACGCCGTTTCCGGCAGCCCGGAAACCGACGGTACTACATGAAAAGAATGCTGATTAACGCAACTCAACCCGAAGAGTTGCGTGTTGCCCTGGTAGACGGCCAGCGCCTCTACGACCTGGACATCGAGTCCGGTGCCCGCGAGCAGAAGAAGGCCAACATCTATAAAGGCCGGATTACTCGCATCGAGCCAAGCCTTGAGGCTGCCTTTGTCGATTTCGGCTCTGAGCGCCATGGCTTCCTGCCGCTGAAAGAAATCTCCCGCGAATACTTCAAGAAAGCCCCCGAAGGCCGCGTCAACATCAAGGACGTCCTGAGCGAAGGCCAGGAAGTTATCGTCCAGGTCGAGAAAGAAGAACGTGGCAACAAGGGCGCCGCCCTGACCACCTTCATCAGCCTGGCCGGTCGTTACCTGGTACTGATGCCGAACAACCCGCGTGCCGGCGGTATCTCCCGGCGCATCGAAGGCGAAGAGCGCAACGAACTGCGTGAAGCGCTGAACGGCCTGGTGGCTCCGGCCGACATGGGGCTGATCGTGCGCACTGCCGGCCTTGGCCGCAGCAGCGAAGAAATGCAGTGGGACCTCGACTACCTGCTGCAACTCTGGACCGCCATCAAAGAAGCCTCGCTGGATCGTTCCGCGCCTTTCCTGATCTACCAGGAAAGCAACGTGATCATCCGCGCCATCCGCGACTACCTGCGCCAGGACATCGGCGAAGTGCTGATCGACAGCGTTGAAGCCCAGGACGAAGCCCTGACCTTCATCCGCCAGGTAATGCCGCAGTACGCCAGCAAGATCAAGCTGTACGAAGACAGCGTACCGCTGTTCAACCGTTTCCAGATCGAAAGCCAGATCGAGACCGCCTTCCAGCGCGTCGTCGAACTGCCTTCCGGCGGCTCCATCGTGATCGATCCGACCGAAGCCCTGGTGTCCATCGACATCAACTCGGCGCGCGCCACCAAAGGCAGCGACATCGAAGAAACCGCGCTGCAGACCAACCTGGAAGCCGCTGAAGAAATCGCCCGTCAGTTGCGCCTGCGCGACATCGGCGGCCTGATCGTCATCGACTTCATCGACATGACCCCCGCCAAGAACCAGCGCGCCGTGGAAGAAAAAGTCCGCGAATGCCTGGAAGCCGACCGTGCCCGTGTACAAGTCGGTCGCATCTCGCGCTTCGGCCTGCTGGAAATGTCCCGTCAGCGCCTGCGTCCGTCCCTCGGCGAAAGCAGCGGCATCGTCTGCCCGCGTTGCAATGGCACCGGCATCATCCGTGATGTCGAATCGCTGTCCCTGGCAATTCTGCGCCTGATCGAAGAAGAAGCCCTGAAGGACCGCACCGCCGAAGTCCGCGCCCAGGTGCCGATCCCGGTCGCCGCCTTCCTGCTCAACGAAAAACGCAACTCGATCACCAAGATCGAACTGCGTACCCGTGCGCGCATCGTGATCCTGCCGAACGATCACCTGGAGACACCGCACTTCGAAGTGCAACGTCTGCGTGATGACAGCCCGGAAGCCCACACCAACCAGTCCAGCTACGAAATCGCTGCGGCCGCCGCCGAAGTGGAAGAAGTCCAGCCGGCCGCGGCCACGCGCACCCTGGTTCGCCAGGAAGCGGCGGTCAAGACCGCTCCAGTCCGCGCCAACGCACCGGTTCCGGCCGAAGAAGTGGCGGCTCCTGTTGTCGCCCCTGCGCCGGTCGTGGCCGAACCCAGCCTGTTCAAGGGCCTGGTGAAGTCGCTGGTCAGCCTGTTCGCCAGCAAGGAAGAGCCTGTGGCTCCGGCCGTGGTTGAAAAACCGGCAGCCGAGCGTCCGGCCCGTAACGAAGAGCGTCGCAACGGTCGCCAGCAGAGCCGCAACCGTAACGGTCGCCGCGATGAAGAGCGCAAGCCGCGCGAAGAGCGTGCGCCACGTGAAGAACGTGCACCGCGCGAGCTGCGTGAAGAACGTACCCCACGGGAAGAACGTGCACCGCGTGAAGAACGTGCGCCACGTGAAGTCCGCGAAGCCCGTGACGAAGCACCGGCCGTAGCCCGCGAAGAACGCGCTCCACGCGCTCCGCGTGAAGAACGTGCACCGCGCGCCCCGCGTGAAGATCGTAAGCCACGTGGCGAGCGTGAAGAGCGCGTGCGTGAACTGCGTGAGCCGCTGGATGCCGCACCGGTAGTCACCGCCGCGGCAACGACTGCCGCCGTGATCGCGGAAGAGCGTCCGGCCCGCGCCCCACGTGAAGAACGTCAGCCGCGCGCACCGCGTGAAGAACGCCAGCCGCGTGCCGAGCAGGTTGCCGTCGCCGGTGAAGAAGAAGTGTTGCAGGGCGAAGAGCAGTTGCAGGACGATGGCCAGGACAACGCCGAAGGTGGCGATCGTCCACGTCGCCGTTCCCGCGGTCAGCGTCGTCGCAGCAACCGTCGCGAGCGTCAGCGTGATGCCAACGGCAATGTGATCGAAGGTTCGGAAGAAGGCAGCGAAGAACACCACGAGCCAGCCACCGCTGCCGAACTGGCTGCCGGTCTGGCCGTGACCGCTGCTGTCGCCAGCAGCGTGATCAGCGCTCCAGCCGAAGCCGAAGCGCATCAGCAGGCCGAACTGGCCACTGCCGCGATCCAGGAAACACCAGCGGTTGAAGCCCCGATCGTTGAAGCAACCACTCCAGTGAAAGCGCCTGCGGTGCCGGAAGTGGAAGTTGCTCCGGTTCGTGAAGCCGAGCCAGTGGTTGAAATCGCTGCCGAACCCGCTGTTGTCGCTGAGCGGCCGGTATTCGTGGCGCCTGAGCCGGCCATCGAAACATCGGTTGTCGAAACACCGGTTGTCGCGGCGCCAGTCGTTGAAGAACCAGTGGCTCACACCCCGGTTGCCGAAGCCATCGTTGAAGCTCCGGTCTCGGAAGCAGCGCCAGAGCCGACTCAGGAAGTCCAGGCCACGTTCCAATGGTCCGAACCAGCGGTCGAAGCCCCTCAGGCAGCCGTGACTGAAGCGGTGATGGCTGAAGAGCCAGCCGTGGTTGCACAGCCAGAGCCTGCTCCGGTGGTTGCCCCAGTCGTGGCTGAAGTCGCTGCACCGGTTGTCGAGGCGGCTCCCGCCAGCGCCCTGACCAGCAACGGCCGTGCACCGAACGATCCACGTGAAGTGCGTCGTCGCAAGCGTGAAGAAGAGCGTCTGGCTCAGGAAGCTGCCGAACGTGCCGCTGCTGCTCCCGCAGTAGAAGCCGTGGTCGCTGCCGAACCGGCGCCCGCACCTGAAGCCGCTCCGGCGCCGTTCGTCTCGACCGAAAGCGAAACGGCTGCACCGACCATCGACGAAAACCTGCAGTCCGTCGATGAAGTGGTTGAACACAACCACAAAGCCCCGGAAGAAGCCCACGAGCCTAAACCCCTCGCCTGATTCTGAAGGCTGTTGAAAAGCCCCGCCTGCAGTGATGCAGGCGGGGCTTTTTTTGTCCGTGGGCCAGGCCCCTCCTCTCGCAACTGAAGATTCAGCTGCCATATAGCTAGGAAAAGTCCCACATGACAGATTGAAGTCTACTGACTGACTCCAGTTTTTCGGCGGCGCACAGTCAAGCCTCTCAGGGACGGGTGAGAGGGCGATGTTCATAACGGACACAAACAAGACGCTGGCCTGGTGCTTTCCTTTCAAGAGGGCTGGCGCTCAAAGCCGGGAAGTCGCGGATCCACAAATCTGCTACGACGCCTTGGCCAAGGCCACGGGCGGCACCTACCCGCTGGGGCAAGGTGGCCTCTGGCACGGCGGGGTGCATTTCGACAAAAACACCGCGGAGCTCCTCGACCAGAAAGCCGTGCGTTGCATTGCCGATGGCGAAGTCATTGCCTACCGCATCGATCAGGCCTATCCCACCGCCCCCAAGGCCAACGGCGAGCCGGCGACCTATTCAACGGGGTTCGTGCTGGTCAAGCATGACCTGAGCCTGCCTGGCGAGCCGCACAGCGCCATAGCCCCACTGCCGCCACCGTCGCTGACGTTCTACAGCCTTTATATGCATTTACTCAGTTGGGAGCGCTACCAGCGCGAGCCTGACAGAGCCAGGCCTGTGTTCTGGATAGGAGAGCCGCAAACCAAGGGGCAAGTGATCGTTCTCGACACCCCATTCGCCATCAAGTCCAGGGAATTGATCGGACATCCCGGCACTTTCAGCACACCCAGCCATGCGGATGGCGAAGGCCTGCTGCATCTGGAAATCTTCAGTTGCGACGATGTTCCTGCTTTTATCGAAAAGAGCCGAGCCTATGCCGCTCGCCTTCCCGAGAGTGCAAGAGGCCTGGTAGGCATCAGCACAATCGCCAGCGCGCTGGCACCTCACACAGCGCAGATCAATGCCGCCAATCCACCGAAAATGGCCATGCGCAGCCTGCGGACGCTCCCGGGCCTGATCCTGCCACGGGCGGTCCTCGACAACCGGTCCAATGAACGCTGGATCGAGGAGAAAAAACGTATCCGGAAACTGTCCTGGTGGGCCGAGTTGGCGGGAAAACACGGGATCAATCCGAACGGGAAAGCCTGGCACTTCCATCCCATCGGATTATTGGCGAACTTTGTGGCCATCGAAGATGAAAACGACCTCAAGTGGCTCACGGTGGAGCGAGGACAACTGACATTTGATGTGGAGGGTAATGATATTGATGATCCGGCGCATCCGCTGCATATCTACTTCAGTCGCAAGGTGCATTGGCCGGGTGGAGCTTCGGGGATAACCATTGGTCGTGGGTATGATCTAGGGCAGAGAGAGAATGTCGAACTTGATCTGACTGCAGCGAATATCGATGAACCGCTGTATAGCTGGCTGATCGGGGCAAAAGGGCTTAAAGGTCAAGCGGCAAAAAACCACCTCAAGACTGCCAGCACAGAGATCAAGCGATTTACCATTTCCAGAAAGCAGCAGCACGATCTGTTTATACCCGTATATGAAAAAATGAAAAACGATGTCCTACGTATTTCAGCCCAAGAGTTCAACGTCTTCCATTATGGAGCATTAAAATGGAATTCTATAGACAAGAAAATTCAAGACTTGATAGTAGATTTAACCTACAGAGGAGACTACAGCACTCACTCCAGGCCGTTAATACAAAAGCACTTTGTAAACAATGACCTTTCAAAGCTGACAGACATAATGAGCGATAGCTCAAACTGGCAAAATGTACCATCTGACCGTTTCAATAGACGAATAGGACATCTAACAAGGTAAACTTATGAAAAAAAACAATATTTCTCCTACTTGCTTACACCCCCAATATAAGCGCGGAACAGATTAGCTACGAATCAATTTACGAGGTAAAGTCCGAACGCATTGGCAATATAGTTGCCCGGTATTTGATAAGCAGAAACAACTACCCCTGTTTAAATATAGAAACCCTGGACCCCGAAAAAAAATGGACAATCTCCTCAAGGAAACAATTCTGTAGTTTTGAGGAAAAATCCTTCATGACAGACTTTACTGACGCCAACTTCGAAAATATAGTATTTTCAGAGAAAGGATTACATGCAACGTTATCAATCACACGACTCAGGATCTCGGGCGAAGAACTATACGAATGTTTGGTTCCTATACAAGGGAATCACATAGGAAATCTCAACTGTAGTCGCCAGGAATAAGCATTCCAGGTACGTCCACATCCCAAAGCACACCTGGGTCTTCGACAGACACTTCTCGCACTTTGCCGCCCACAAACAAAGGCTTGGCTCCGCGATCCCCAGACAGCCCCATCAAGGCCGGCCCAAACGAGCGACCAAACCCAACCGGATGCCCATACTCGCCCTGAAAAATCGGCACACAGATGCCATCGTCTTCAGTTCTCTCCAGCACCTGTGCAACCGTCTGCGGCAGGATAAACGGCATATCCCCCAGCAACACCAGCCACCCTGCCTGATCGATCGTCGCCGCCACCGCGGCGGCGAGACTGTCGCCCATGCCCGTCGATTCGATCAGCAACACCCGACAGTCATACGCCCGCGCCAGGCCAATCACCTCGACCCGATCCGCCGTCGTCACCAACAAGCGGGTTCCAAGCCCCTGCGGCAACCCCAGCAGTACATGCTCCAACACTGCCCGCTCGACACCATCACGGCCAACACAACGCGCCAGCAACTTGTCCTGATCGGCCCCCGCCGCCTGTCGAAAACGACTGCCCTGCCCCGCCGCCAGGACAATGGCCGCAACAGAATTACTCACTGGCTGCCAACTCCGGCTTTTTCTGCCGCAACTCGACACCGTTCTTGATCGCCACGATTTCCGCCATCAGGGACAAAGCAATCTCCGCCGGCGTATGACTGCCGATATGCAAACCGATCGGGCCATGCAGACGAGCAATGGCATCCGCGGCCAAGCCGAGCATTGCCAGGTTGTCCCGGCGTTTCTGGCTGTTGACCCGCGAACCCAATGCACCGATGTAGAACGCCCGGGAATTCAATGCCGTGAGCAATGCCATATCGTCCAGTCGCGGATCGTGGGTCAGGGCGACGATGGCCGTACGCTCGTCGGTCTGGATATTCAGCACCGCCTCATCGGGCATACCCGGCACAAAACGCCCGTGCTGTTCTTCCCAGCCGTAGACGAACTCCTTGCGTGGATCGCAGATCAAGACTTCAAAATCCAGCAACCGGGCCATTTCCGCCACGTAGCGCGACAACTGACCGGCACCGATCAACAACAGGCGCCAACGTGGACCGTAGATCGCCCGCAAACGCTCACCGTCAAAACTCAAAGTGTCGGTTTTGCCCGCTTCGCTCAAGGTCACTGAGCCGCTGGCCAGGTTCAGCTCCCGGGCGACAATCTCATGGGCCTCGCAGCGCGCCAGCAACTGCGCGACCCAGGCCGGATCGCCGACCCGCTCCTCGGTCAGGCGCAAGGTGCCGCCACAAGGCAGGCCAAAACGCGCCGCCTCGTCACGGGTCACGCCATAGGTCACCAGTTGCACCGGCGGCCCATCTTCTGGCAAGCGGCCATCCTGCAAGCGGGCAATCAAATCGTCCTCAATACAGCCACCGGACACCGAGCCAATCACCACGCCATCCTCGCGCAGGGCCAACATCGCCCCCGGCGGACGTGGCGCGCTCCCCCAGGTCTGGACCACGCTGTACAGCACCACTCGCTGTCCCGCGCGGCGCCATTGCAGCACGCTGCGCAGGACATTCAGATCAACACTGTCCATCAGACTTTCACCTGGTTCCAGCCTTGCAGCTGGTAACGCACCGGCAGGTTACGGATGCGCTTGCCGGTGGCGGCAAAGATCGCATTGCACAGTGCCGGCGCAATCGGCGGCACGCCCGGCTCACCGACGCCGCCCAACGGCACCTCGCCCGGCGGCGTGACCAGATGCACCGCCACCTCCTTCGGCGCCAGGGACATGCGCGCCACTTCATACATATGGAAATTGTCCTGCTGCACCTTGCCCTCCTTGAAGCTGATCTCACCCAGCATCGCGTTGCCCAGGCCCATGACGCAAGCCCCTTCGAACTGCGAGCGAATCCGCTCCGGGTTGATCTGCGGGCCACAGTCCACGGCGATATCGGCCTTGTGCACGATCAGGCTGCCATCGTCCTTGACCTCCACCTCGATCACCGCCGCCACATAGGTGACGAAGCTGTAATGCACCGCCAGCCCCAGGCCGCGCCCTGGCGGCAACTTGCGGCCCCAGCCGGCGGCCTTGGTGGCGGTTTCCAGGACCGTGCGCATACGCCCGGTATCGATTGGATAACGCTCGGGGGATTCACCGTAGTTCCACTGCTCGCTCAGGGTTCGCGGATCGATCTGGCGATCCGGCCCCAGCAACTTGAGCTGATAAGCCAGTGGATCCTGGCCGGCTTTATGGGCCAGTTCGTCGACGAAACTCTGGATGGCGAAACCATGGGGGATGTTCGACACCGAACGGTACCAGCCGACCCGCGTATGCACCTTGGCCTCCGGGTTTTCCAGGCGCACGTTGGGAATGTTGTAGGCCATGTTGGTAAAGCCCATGCCCATTTCAAAGGCGCCCTCGTTGTTCATATTGGGCGCAAACAGTGCCGTGATACTCGGTGCCACGGTGCGATGCAGCCACCCGGATGGCGTGCCGTCCTTGTTCAGGCTGGCCCGCAGGTATTCCGCTGACACGGTATGGAAATACGAGTAATGGATATCGTCTTCGCGGGTCCACTGCACGCGCACCGCCTTGCCCGGCATTTCCTTGGCCAGGATGGCCGCCTCGATGATGTAGTCCGGCTTGGACTTGCGCCCGAAACCGCCACCGAGCAGGGTCACGTTGACGGTGACCTGGTCGAAGCCGATCCCCAGACGCTCGGCAATCCGCTCGCGGGTGACCTGAGGCGCCTGGGTGGGCGCCCAGGCTTCGCAGTGGCCGTCGTGGAAACGGGCAATGGCGACCATCGGCTCCATCGGCGACTGGGCCAGGTGCGGCAGGTAATAACCGGCTTCGAACTGGCTGTCGGCGCGCTTCAAGGCCTCTTCGACATTACCGGTATCGCGTACCACCTTGCCGGGCTGGCGCGCCGAAGCTTCCAGTTCCTGACGATAGGCAATCGAGTCATAACTGGCGTTGACGCCGTCATCCCAGGCGATCGTCAGCGCCTCGCGGCCCTTGATCGCCGCCCAGGTATTGCTGGCAATCACCGCCACACCGCCCAGCGGCTGGAACTCGGAAGGCAGCGGGCGGCTTTCGATTTCCACGACCTTGAGCACGCCCGGGACCTTCAGCGCGGCGGCGGCATCGAAGGATTTGAGCTTGCCGCCATACACCCGCGGACGAGCCACGGTGGCGTAGAGCGTGCCCTCGAAATGCACATCGGCACCGTACAACGCACGGCCGGTGACGATATCCGCCCCGTCGATGGCCCGGAACGCTTCCTTGCCGATATAGCGGAACGCCGACGCTGGCTTGAGCTTCAGGCTGTCACGGGCCGGAACGGCCAGTGCAGCGGCAGCCGCCGCCAGGGCCCCGTAACCGAGTTCACGCCCGCTCGGGCTGTGGATAACCTTGTGCAACTGCGCTCGGCACTCCGCCAGCGGAACGTTCCACTGCGCGGCCGCCGCCTGTTCAAGCATGCTCCGGGCCGCCGCGCCGCAACGCCGCATCGGTTCGTACCAATGGCGCATGCTGCGTGAACCGTCGGTGTCCTGGTTGCCGAAACGCACCTCGTCCCCCGGCGCCTGCCTGACCTTGACCAGGGCCCAGTCGGCCTCGAGCTCGTCGGCCACTACCATGCTCAGGCTGGTACGCACGCCCTGGCCCATCTCCGCGCGGTTGCAGATCACCGTCACGCTACCGTCGGCCTCGATGCTCACATAGACCTTGGGATCATCGACCCAGCCATTGGGCATATGATCGGCCCCGTATTTCTGCTCGCCTTCGGCAAAGGCCTCAGGCAGCCCCCAGGTCGCCGCCAGGACCAGCGCACCGGTGGCGCCGACGCCCTTGAGAAAGCCGCGCCGGCTGAGATTGCTCAGGGCGAAATCGTTCACGGACAGGTTCATGCCTTAGTCTCCCGCAGATGGGCCGCGGCCTGGTGAATGGCCGTCTTGATGCGGTTGTAGGTCCCGCAACGACAGATATTGCCAACCATGGCCTCTTCGATCTGGGCATCGCTGGGCTTTGGGTTGACCTTGAGCAAGGCCGTGGCCGACATGATTTGCCCGCCCTGGCAGAAGCCACACTGGGCGACCCCACCGTCCAGCCAGGCTTGCTGCAGCGCCTGACCGACCGGGTCGCTGTGCAGGTTGTCGATGGTACTGACGCTCTGCCCCGCCACGGAGCCGACGGGGGTGATGCAGGAGCGCACCGGCAAGCCATCGATGTGCACGGTACAGGCGCCGCACAGGCCCATGCCGCAGCCGAATTTGGTCCCGGTATAACCCGCCACGTCGCGGATCGCCCAGAGCAGCGGCATGTCCTCGGTGACGTCCAGTGGATGGTCTTGACCGTTGAGTTTCAGGGTAATCATGGGCACGCCCGCATAGTTCAAGGTTATGGGGTCGAGCCATCCGCCGTTGAATGCCACGGTTCGACACGGGGCGGATCGACTCAGGCTAAGGGGCTCTCTCATGAAGCGAACGCTTCATCGGGCCTTTCATGGGATCTGTTTTTACGCCGTTGGCCGGCGAAGGGAAAGCCGTATTCGGAAAAAAGCCAGGTGTACGCTGGATCGCTCTGAATCGGGCTTGTCCGTGATAACGGCGGTGAATGCCGCAGCGCTATCGCCGGCAAGCCGGCTCCTACAGGGTTTCGCGTACGACGACAGAATGCGGCGAAACACCGAGCGTTGACGATAGTGAATATGCCACCGCTATCGCTAAGAGCATAGCTTCAGTAGAGATTCGGCTCCATTTCCAGCTCAACGGAAAAGCGTTGCAAAATGTCGGCCTGAATCCGCCGCGCCAGCGCCAGCAATTGCAGGCCGCTCGCCGCGCCATAGTTGACCAGCACCAGCGACTGCAAGCGATGCACCCCTGCGTCTGCATCGCGAAAGCCCTTCCAGCCTGCCGCCTCGATCAGCCAACCCGCCGCCAGTTTCACCTGACCGTCAGCCTGTGGATAACTCACCAGGCCAGGATGCAGCGACTTCAGTTCGGCGGCCAATGCCGCTGAAACCAGCGGGTTCTTGAAAAAGCTGCCGGCATTGCCCAACACCGCCGGGTCCGGCAGTTTTTCGCTGCGAATGCTGCAAATCGCACGGCTCACATCCAGCGCGGTCGGCTGGTTGATTCCCTGCTCGGCCAGGCGCGTGGCCACAGGGCCGTAACCCAGGTGCAAATGCTCGACGCGACTCAAGGCAAAGCGCACCCGCAGAATCAACCAGCGCCCGGCGGCGTGCTTGAACAGGCTGTCGCGATAACCAAACTGGCACTCTTGCAGGGAAAACTCGCGCAGCTCGCCAGTTTCACGATCCAGGGCGGTCAGGCCCGCAAACACATCCTTGATCTCGACCCCGTAGGCGCCGATGTTCTGCATCGGTGCGGCGCCGACGGTACCGGGAATCAGGCTGAGGTTTTCCAGACCCGACCAGCCCTGGGCCAGGGTCGACAGCACAAACGGATGCCAGGGTTCGCCGGCCTCGGCTTCGATCACGACATTGATGCCGTCATCGTGCAGCCGCCGAATCCCCCGGGTGCCCATGCGCAACACCAGTGCCTGGATATCCGCGGTCAACAGCAGGTTGCTGCCGCCACCGATCACCAGCAGCGGCAATTGCTGCTGCGCCGCATAGGCCAGGGCCTCATGGACATCGGCATCGCTATGGGCCTCGGCGAACCACTGCGCACGGACATCGACGCCAAAACTGTTGTAGGGTTTAAGGGACACCCCGGCTTGCACTTGCAGGGTCATAGACGCCCCTTGAGTTCGATCACCAACCGATCGCAGGCTTGTTCGATCAGGTGCAGCACCTGCTCGAAACCGTGTTCTTCGTCGTAATACGGGTCCGGCACTTCCTCGACCTCACCGTCATAACGGCGCAGGAACAGGTCCAGTTCGGCCTTGCCCTGGGGCGGTTGCAGTAACTTGAGGTTACGCAGATTGCTCTGGTCCATGGCCAGGACCAGGTCGTAGCGGTTGAAATCCGCCGCGCCGACCTGCCGGGCGCGCTGGGCCGACAGGTCATAGCCGCGCATCCGCGCCGCCCGCTGGCTGCGAGTGTCCGGCGGCTTGCCGACATGCCAGGGACCGGTGCCAGCGGAGGCCACCTCGATCTGCTCGGCCAAGCCGGCCTCACGCAATTTGTGCCGCAAGACACCTTCGGCCGTGGGCGAACGACAGATATTGCCCAGGCAGACAAACAGAACCCGCATCAAGCCTCCAGCAGACGACGAACGCGATCGAGGTCTTCCGCGGTATCGACGCCGGTAGGTGGCGCCTCCAGGGCATCGGCGACGTGAATCCGTACGCCGTGCCACAGCGCCCGCAGTTGCTCCAGGCGTTCGGTGGTTTCCAGCCAGCACGGGCCCCAACTGACGAAGTCATGCAGGAAGCCGGCGCGATAGGCGTAGATGCCGATATGACGGCGGAAAGGCACGCCTTGTGGCAGTTGCTCGCGACTGACGGCAAAGTCATCCCGCGCCCAGGGCAGGGTCGCCCGGCTGAAGGTCAGGGCCAGGCCATTGATGTCGCTGACCACCTTGACCACATTCGGGTTGAACAGGGCTTCCAGGTCATGGATCGGTTCGGCCAGGGTGGCCATGCGCGCTTCGTCATGGGCCGCCAGGTTGGCCGCGACCTGATCGATCACCGCCGGCGGAATCAGCGGTTCGTCGCCCTGGACATTGACGACAATGGCATCCGCCGCCAAGCCCAGCAAGGTGGCCACTTCGGCCAGCCGATCGGTGCCGGACTCGTGATCTTCGCGGGTCAGCAGCACTTCGGCACCAAAGGCCTGGCAGGCCTCGACGATACGCGCATCGTCGGTGGCCACTACCACCCGCTGGGCGCTGCTTTTGCACGCCTGTTCCCAAGTGTGCTGGATCATCGGTTTGCCGGCGATCAGTTGCAATGGCTTGGCCGGCAGGCGGGTGGAGGAAAAGCGCGCCGGAATGACAACGACGAACGGGGTGGTCATTTGTCCAGGCGCTCGTCGGTGCTCAGGGTCCGGGCTTCGCTTTCCAGCATCACCGGGATGCCGTCGCGGATCGGATAGGCCAGGCCCGCGCCCTTGCTGATCAGTTCGGTCTTGTCGGCGCTGAGCTTGAGGGGACCCTTGCAGATCGGGCAGGCGAGGATGTCGAGCAGTTTGGTGTCCATGAAGGTTCCCTGGATAAAAACGGGTTTAGGGCAAGAGTCGGTCGGGCAACAGGCGTAGCAGTTGGGTGTCGAACCAGGCCGTGAAAGCCTCGGACGGTAACGCATCCACCGCCAGGTACCACCAGTCGGGCGCCGCGAAGGCCCGGCATTTCACCGCATCTTTTTCGGTCATCACCAGTGGCAGCGTCGGTTCGAAGCTCAAGGTCCCGGCGCTGTACTCGGCATGGTCGGCAAAAGCATGGGGTACAGGCTGCCAGTGTAGCGTTTCGAGGGTGTTGAAGAAACGTTGTGGGTTGCCGATACCGGCGACCGCATGCACGACCTGTCCGCGGGGGAAATGATCGACGGGCTTGCGCTCGCCGGTCAGCAGGTTGACCAGCGCCGTCGGTTGCAGGCGAAAGGCGAAGCCGTTGTTACGGTCTTCGCTGGCGCCGTTGTAGAGCACCCCATCGACACTTTGCAGGCGTTCAATCGGTTCACGCAGCGGACCGGCGGGCAGGCAGCGGCCATTGCCCAGGCCGCGGGCGGCATCGATCAGCACCAGTTCCAGGTCGCGGGCCAGGCGGTAATGCTGCAGGCCATCATCGGACAGGATCAGGTCGAGTTTTTCCGTCGCCAGCAAGGCCCGGACCGCTCGACCGCGGTCCGGATCGATCATCAATGGCACGCCATTGCGCTGGACGATCAACAGCGGCTCGTCACCAACCAGCGCCGCCGCCTGGTCGGCCCGCACCCGCCAGGGCAACTGGGGCGGCTTGGCGCCATAGCCGCGACTGACCACGCCGACCCGCAGGCCGCGCTGCCGACAATGCTCGATCAGCCAGAGAATCATCGGTGTCTTGCCGGTGCCGCCGACGGTGATATTGCCCACCACGATCAACGGCACCGGCGGCTGGTAGATCGATCCCTCGCCCGCGACGAAACGCGCACGCTTGCCGTCGACCACCCGGCGATACAGCCACTCCAGCGGGCGCAGCAGGGCCAACGCCGGATGACCGTCATACCAGGCGGCGAGCAGGCGCTCGGAGAAGCTCATCAGGGGGCCGGCGCTGCTTCGACGGTGGTCATGCGCAAATGGCTGAAGCCCAGCTTGCCGGCCGCATCCATCGCCGTGATCACGGCCTGGTGCTGGGTCTTGCCGTCGGCGCTGATCGACAGCGGCAAACTGGTATCGCCGCCGGACTCTTTCTGCACCGCGTCCATCAGGCTGGCCAGGTCATTGCTCGGCAGGCGCTGGTTGTTCACCGTGTAGACACCCTCGGCACTGATGGCGATATCCAGTTGTTTGGGAATACGGTCCTCGGCTGGCGAGCCGCTGACCGCCTGCGGCAGGTCGACCCGCAGTTCGGTCTGGCGGGTAAAGGTGGTGGTGGTGACGAAAAACAGCAGCAGGACGAACACCACGTCGATCAACGACGTCACGTTGATATCCACGGGCTCCAGGGGCTTGCGGCGGAATTTCACGCTTTACCCTCTGGCATGTCGACGTCGCGATCGCCCTGCACCACCTCGACCAGCTTGATCGCTTCCTGCTCCATGCCCACCACCAGTTCATCGACCCGGCGCAACAGGAAACGATGGAAGAACACCGCCGGAATCCCGACCATCAGGCCCGACGCCGTAGTGACCAGCGCCTTGGAAATCCCCCCGGCGAGCACGCTGGCATTGGCGGTCATGCCCGTACTCATGAACGAACTGAAAATATCGATCATGCCCAGCACCGTGCCCAGTAGCCCGAGCAAGGGCGACATGGCGGCAATGGTGCCGAGGGCGCTGAGGTAGCGTTCCAGTTCGTGGATGACCCGGGCGGCGGCTTCCTGAATACACTCTTTCATGATCTCGCGACCATGCTTGGAGTTCGCCAGGCCCGCGGCGAGGATCTCGCCCAGGGGGGAATCGGCGCGCAGTTGCTTGAGTTTTTCCTTGTCCAGTTGCTTGTCCTTGATCCAGCGCCAGACCTGCCCGAGCAGATGCTCCGGGGTCACGCGGCTGGCCCGCAGCGTCCACAGGCGCTCGGCGACGATGCCCGTTGCAGCAATGGAGCTCAAAATGATCGGCAGCATCATCCAGCCGCCGGACTTGACCAATTCCCACACAGTGACAGTCCCCTCGAAAAAGTGCGCCACTCTAACATAGGGGTTGCGAGGGCCGAAGATCGTGATGTCGCATGCCGGAGGACTTTAATAACCCAGGGTTATTGAACAACACCGGGCTATTGCCGCCAGAAGCGCCGCGCGGCTTGCAGGGCCCGCGGTTCGTCGAAACGACCCAGCAGCAAACGTAGCGCGCCCTGTTCCGCGCTGTCGAAAATGGCCATGTCCAAGGCTTTGTAACGCGCGATGACCTGCGGGTGGGGATGACCGAAGGCGTTACCGCGTCCACGGGAAATCAGCACGCCACGGGGGGACAAGCGTTGCAGGAAAACCACCGACGAGGAACTGCGGCTGCCGTGATGAGGGGCCTGCAGCCAGTCGCTACTGATCGCCAGTGGACTGTCGAGAAAGGCCCGCTCGGCCTCGACATCGATATCGCCGGTCAGCAGCAGACGCTCGCCATTGGCCTCGATCTGCAGGACGCAGGAAGATTGATTGCTGTCCCGGGCCTGAGGCCAGCGCCACAGGGTAAAACGCACGCCATCCCACTGCCAGTGCCGGCCGCTGACACAGGACTGGGCCCGCAACACCGCGGGCAAGCCCTCGGGGTCGCCGCCGAGCACTTCGCCCACCGGCAAGCCACGTCGTACGGCCAGGGCGCCGCCGGCATGATCGGCATCGGCATGGCTGAGCAGCAACGTATCGAGTTGCCGCACACCCAGCTTGCGCAAGGACGGCAGCACCACCCGTTCGCCCTGGTCAAACTCGCCAAAGCGCGGTCCGGCGTCGTACAACAGACTGTGTTGGCGGGTTCGGACAAGGATCGCCAGGCCCTGGCCGACATCCAGTTGCCAGACCTCGGCCTCGCCCGGCGCCACCTGCGCCGAAGGCGCAAACACCGCCAGCGCCGCCAATGGCCAACCCAGGGGCCGCAGGGGCAGACCAGCGGGCAGCAACAACAGCAGGATACCCAGGCCACTCAGCGCCCAGGCCCAGAACGGAACGGCCGCCGGTACCCAGGCCGGTACCTGTGCGGCCAGCCATTCAAGCCCTTGAAACAACCCGCCGAGCACGCCGCCGGCCAACCACAGCAGTCCCTCGCCCAGCCATGGCAAGGGCAACAGCAGCGTGCCGAGCAAAGCCAAGGGCAAGACCAGCAGACCGATCAGGGGGACGGCGAACCAGTTGGCCAGCGGCGCGCTGAGACTGACCGGCAGCCCCAGCAACAGCAATGCGGGAAACAAGCCGAGGGCGATCACCCATTGCGCGCGGGTCCAGCTCTGCCAGAAGCTCCAGGCGCCCAGTCGTCCACTGAAGGTGAAGATCAGCACCGCCACGGCGGCAAAGGACAACCAGAATCCCGCTTGCAGACTCACCAGCGGGTCGAACAACAGCACCAGGTTCAAGGCCGCCAGCAGCGGCACCAGCGCCCCCAGGTGGCGATAACGCAAACGCCACAGCAGCACCATGGCGAGCATCACACAGGCCCGGCGCACCGGTACGCCGAAACCGGCCAGCAGCGCATAGCCCAGCGCCGCCGCAAACGCCAGGGCGCACGCCCACGGCAGCCAGGGCAGGCGGCCCGGCCACAGACCATAACGCGCCAACCCGGCGATCAAAGCGTAGACCAGCCCCGCGAACAGGCCGATATGCTGGCCGGAAATCACCAGCAGATGCAGGGTGCCGGTGTCCTGTAGCACGCGCCAGGTCTGTGTCGACAGTCCCGAGCCGTCACCGAGCACCAACGCCACCAGGATTGCCGACTGCCCCTGGGTATCGACTTGCAGCAAACGCCGCCTGAGCGTATCGCGCCAGCCGCCGCTGGCAGGGGCTAGCAACTGCCCGTCCTTGATCGTGCCGGTGGCGCCGATGCCGCGAGCGAGCAACCAGGCCTCATAGTCGAACCCGGCGGGATTGAGCAAGCCATGCCCCCGTTTGAGCTGTACCGCCAGGCGCCAGCGCTCGCCACCGCGCAGATCCGGGCCACCGAACCAGGACACACGCAAACGAGCCGGCAACCGGGCTCGACGCGACGTCGCGCCCTCCAGCTCGAAGCGCACCACCTGTTCGTCACGTTGCGGCAAACCGACCACCCGGCCTTCCACCCACAGCGTCTGACCGTCCAGCGCTGTCGCCAGCCGATCATCCAGCCCCCGTTGTGCCTGGAAACAGGCCCAACTGAAGCCGAACAGAAACAACGCCAGGGGATAAGTGCGAAACGGCAGCAGCATCCAGCCGAGTACCGGCAGCACCAGCAGCAGCCCACCGGGCGGCAGTTGTGGCAGGAAACGCAAGGCCACAAGCCCCGCCGCCAGCGCCAACATCCCTGTGCGCATAACCCCCTCCTTGAACCCATTCAGTTCTCGGAATAGCCGGGTTACGCGGACGGTGCTTTATTTACTGTCACAAAATCTGAATCGGCCGCCCGTAAAATCCGGGCATACTGCCCGCCTGAATCGCCCGAGAAGCCTTATGCCGCGTCGCTTATTCAAACGCTACATGCCGGACCCGACCCGCATCAGGGAACATAAACACTTACGTTTTTTCGGTCCGCTGCTCCACGATCCGAACCTCTGGCACCTCAATCGGCACTCGGTGGCGCGGGCCATGGCGGTGGGTTTGTTTGCGGCCTTGATGCCGATGCCCTTGCAGATGCTGCTGGCGGCACTCCTGGCGATTCTCGTGCGCGGCAACCTGCCGATTGCCGTCAGCCTGGTGTGGCTGACCAATCCGCTGACGATTCCGCCGATTTTCTATTGTGCCTACCAACTCGGCGCCTGGTTGCTGCACGTGCCGCCCCGCAGCCTGCCCGACGAGTTGACCTGGGCCTGGATCAGCGGGCAGCTGTCGACGCTCTGGCAACCGCTGTTGCTCGGTTCGCTGGTATTGGGAGTGGCGCTGGGCGCCTTGGGTTATTACCTGACCATGAGCTACTGGCGCTGGTGGGTGGCCAGGCAATGGAAACGGCGCCTGGAACGGCGCCGTCATCCATGAAACCCGTTACTGGCGCATACCGCGGCCGCTGACCAGCAACCGCGCACAACCGATGTAGAGGGCCAGGGTCGCCACGACCATGAAAGTGATGGCCACGCTGATGCGGATGTCCGACACCCCGAGAATGCCGTAGCGGAAGGCGTTGACCATGTGCAGCACCGGGTTGGCCAGCGACACGGTCTGCCAGAACGGCGGCAGCAGGGTAATCGAGTAGAACACCCCGCCGAGGTAGGTCAGCGGCGTCAGCACGAAAGTCGGGATAATCGAGATATCGTCGAAGTTACGTGCAAAGACCGCGTTGATGAACCCCAGCAGCGAGAAGATCGTTGCCGTCAGTATCACCACCAGTAGGGTCACGCCCAGGTGATGGACCTGCAAATGGGTGAAGAACAGCGACAGCAGGGTCACGATAATCCCCACCATCAGCCCGCGCAGGACACCGCCGAGGGTGTAGCCGATCAGGATGGTATGCGGCGAGACCGGGGAAACCATCAACTCTTCGATGGAGCGTTGGAACTTGCTGCCGAAGAAGCTCGAGACCACGTTGCCGTAGGAGTTGGTGATCACCGACATCATGATCAGCCCCGGCACGATGTACTCCATGTAGGTGAAACCACCCATCCCGCCGATCTGCTTGCCGATCAGGTTACCGAAGATCACGAAGTACAGGACCATGGTAATGGCCGGCGGCAGCAGGGTCTGTGGCCAGATCCGGGTAAAACGCCGGACTTCGCGGTAAACGATGGTGTTGAGGGCGACCAGGTTGGGCTGCAGTTCCGAACTCATACCGCCACCTTCGACAGGTTTTTTTCCACCAGGGACACGAACAGCTCCTCCAGGCGATTGGTTTTGTTACGCAGGCTCAGAACTTCGACCTGCTGCGTGGCCAGTTGCCCAAACAACGCCGTGATCCCCGCCGCCTTGTCGACCTGGACTTCCAGGGTGCGACTGTCCAGCAGCTTGCTCGGATAACCGATCAACTGCGGCGCGTGCTGCAGATCGTTCTTCAGGTCCAGCAGGAACGTCTCCACATGCAGTTGGCTGAGCAACTGGCGCATGCTGGTGTTTTCGACGATGGTGCCGTGATCGATGATGCCGATATTGCGGCACAACTGCTCAGCCTCCTCCAGGTAATGGGTGGTGAGGATGATGGTGATGCCTTTCTGGTTCAGTTCGGTGAGGAAGGTCCACATCGAACGACGCAGTTCGATGTCGACCCCCGCGGTCGGCTCGTCGAGGATCAGCAGGCGCGGTTCATGCACCAACGCCCGGGCGATCATCAGCCGGCGCTTCATGCCGCCGGACAACGACCGCGATGGCACGTCGCGCTTGTCCCACAGGCCCAACTGGGTCAGATACTGCTCGGCGCGTTCCTTGGCGATTTTCGCCGGAATGCCGTAGTACCCGGCCTGGGTCACGACGATATCGAAGGTCTTCTCGAACTGGTTGAAGTTGAACTCCTGAGGCACCACGCCAATACAGCGCTTGAGTGCGGCGGGTTCGCGATCCAGGTCGTGACCGAACACCTTCACCGTACCGCCGCTCTTGTTCACCAGGGTCGAGAGAATGCCGATGGTCGTGGATTTGCCGGCACCGTTAGGACCGAGCAAGGCGAAAAAATCACCTTCGGCGACATCCAGATCGATACCACTCAGGGCCTGGAAACCGTTGCCGTAGGTTTTGGTTAGCTGCCGGATGGACAGAGCGGAACTCATATCGGATTCATGCACCAAGAAGGGAAGAAAGAACTAAATAAGGGCACGCCGTTTTGAATACAACAGCGGCGAACCGGCCTCATGTTGCTTGGGCTCGCCGCACAAGTACAGCAACCGACGTTAATAGTGGCTATTAAGTCAACGCGGTCATCACCGCACGCTGATAGGCCGGACGCTGCTTCAGGCGTTCGTACCAGGCACTCAAATGAGGCATCGGCGGGCGTTCGATGGGCATTTCGAACCAGGCATAAATAAAGCTGCCCAGGGGAATATCGCCCATGCCGATCTCATCACCCGACAGGTAGGGTTGCTCGGCCAGCGCCGCATCGGCCCGCTGCAGCAGGTCGGCGCAGATTTTCAACGAGGCGTTGATCGCAGCCCAATCCTGTTGTTCGACGGGGGTACGCAATACGCCCCAGAACACCCCGCGAAACGGTGTGGCAAAGGACGAGGTGGTCCAGTCCATCCACTTGTCCGCCTTGGCCCGCGCCTGCGGATCATTGGAGAACCAGTTGGAGCCGGCGGCATGCTTGGCGGTCAGGTAGCGCACGATGGCGTTCGATTCCCAAAGGACGAAATCACCGTCCTCGATCATCGGCACCAACTTGTTAGGGTTTTTCGCACGATATTCGGGAGTATCGACTACGCCGAACGCTCCTCCGGCATCCAGAGACTCGTAAGGCAGGCCAAGCTCCTCGGCACACCACAAAGCTTTTCTGACGTTCGATGAATTTTTCCTACCCCAGATCTTCAGCATGACAGCCTCTCTATGGATAAATGCCGACGCAGTCTACCCCTGAACAGCCCTGGCTCAAATCCTTGCACCTGCGGAAAGTAGCAGAGCGAATGAGGCCAGTCGCGACGCCAAGCATGACGAAGATGGGCGAACTCCACTCGCACGGGACGGTCACTATCGATAGCCTGCTTACTGTTCGAGCCGGTCGCCCGGGCCGTTGCACGTGCAAGCATCTGCCTACAGATTTGGACACACTGCCCCATGCCCTGTTTACCGGATGCCGACTAAGCTCTGGGAATGCCTTGGCGCTATCTTTATGGAGGATTGCATATGCTGTTGTTGTGGATATTGGTACTGGTGATCGGCGTCGCCTGGCTGGCACATCGCCGAATCGCTGCGCTTCCCGTCCTCGGCATAGTCGCCGTCTACCTCATCGCGATGGGCCGGTTCGGCCATGCACCGGGCACACTGATGCTGGTGCTGTGGGTGTTGCTGGCGGTTGTCGCGGCCGCGCTGCTGCTGCCCGATCAGCGACGCAAGCGGTTCAGCGCCCCGCTGTTCGCCTGGTTCCGTAAAGTCCTGCCGCCGATGTCCGAGACCGAACGCGATGCCATCGACGCCGGAACCGTCTGGTGGGATGGCGAGCTGTTCAGCGGACGTCCGGACTGGAACAAGCTGCTGGCCTATCCCAAGGCCCAGTTGAGCGAGGAAGAACAGGCGTTTATCGACGGTCCGACCGAGGCACTCTGCGCGATGGTCAGCGACTGGCAGATCGGCCAGGCCATGGACCTGCCGCCCGAGGCCTGGGCGCACATCAAGCAGCACGGCTTCTTTGCCCTGATCATTCCCAAGGCGTTCGGCGGCAAGGGCTTTTCTGCCTATGCCCACTCCCAGGTGGCGATGAAACTGGCGACCCGCAGCGGCGACCTCGCCTCCACCGTGATGGTGCCCAACTCGCTGGGCCCGGCGGAACTGTTGCTGCATTACGGTACCGACGAGCAACGCAATCATTACCTGCCACGCCTGGCCCGCGGCGACGATATTCCATGCTTTGCCCTGACCGGCCCGCTGGCCGGTTCCGACGCTGGTTCCATGCCGGACACCGGCGTTATCTGCAAGGGCCAATGGCAAGGCGAGGAAGTCCTCGGCCTGCGCCTGAACTGGGAAAAACGCTACATCACCCTGGGCCCGGTGGCGACCCTGCTGGGGCTGGCCTTCAAGGCCCATGACCCGGAGCACCTGCTCGGCGAGGAGGAAGATCTGGGCATCAGCCTCGCGCTGATTCCCACCGACACCCCGGGGGTCGAGATCGGCCGACGCCACCTGCCCCTGGGCGCCGCCTTCATGAACGGCCCGAACTCGGGCAAGGATGTGTTTATCCCGCTGTCGTTTCTGATCGGCGGCCAGGACATGCTCGGCAAAGGCTGGATGATGCTGATGAACTGCTTGTCGGTGGGCCGCTCGATCTCGCTGCCGGCAGTGGGCACGGGGGCGGCCAAGTTCACCAGCCTGGTGACCGGCCAGTACAGCCAGGTCCGCGAACAGTTCAACGTACCGCTGGCCGCCTTCGAGGGTATCCAGGAAGCCCTCGCCCGTATCGGCGGCAACGCCTGGCTGATGGACAGTGCGCGAATGCTCACGGCCAATGCCGTCGACCTCGGCGAGAAACCCTCGGTGCTCTCGGCGATTCTCAAATACCACCTGACCGAACGCGGTCGCGAGTGCATCGGCCACGCCATGGACGTGCACGGCGGCAAGGGCATCATCATGGGCCCGAACAACTACCTGGGCCGCAGTTGGCAGGGCGCGCCGATCTTCATCACCGTGGAAGGAGCGAACATCCTGTCGCGCAACCTGATGATCTTCGGCCAGGGCGCGATTCGCTGCCACCCCTTCGTCCTCAAGGAAATGGCCCTGGCTGCCCGCGAGGATCACGAGCAGGCACTGGTGGAATTCGACAAGCTGTTGCTCGATCACATCGGCTTTGCCATCAGCAACGCCGCCAGCACCCTGGTCCTGAATCTCGGGCTAGGACATTTCGAGGCGGCGCCGGGCAATCGTCTGAGCCAGGGCTATTTCCGCGCGCTGAACCGCCAGGCGGCGGCGTTCGCCCTGCTGGCGGACCTGTGCATGATGCTGCTGGGCGGCGAACTGAAGCGTCGCGAACGGCTGTCGGCCCGCCTGGGGGATGTACTCAGCCATCTGTACCTGGCGTCGGCGGCGCTCAAGCGTTATCACGACCTGGGCTCCCCGGAATACCTGCAGCCACTGCTCACCTGGGCCATGGAAGAAAGCCTCGGGCACTCGGAACGGGCCCTCGACGAATTGTTGAAAAACTTCCCGAACCGCGTGCTTGGCTGTCTGTTGCGCGCGGTGGTATTTCCGTTCGGTCGTCGGCACACCGGCCCTTCCGACGAACTGGATGCCGAAGTCGCCGCCGTGCTCGGTCGGGCCAAGGGCGACCCGGCGCTGGAAGCCGTGCTCGAAGGCTGTTACCGCCCGCAATCGGCAAGCGATCCGGTTGGAGCCCTGCAACACGCCTACGACCTGTTGAGTGCCAGTCACGAGCTACAGAAAAAACTGCACAGCGCACTCAAGAGCGGCCAGGTCAAGCCGCGTGCCGAGGAGTCGGCTATCGATGCGGCCCTGGAGGCCGGCGTGTTGCAACCCGCCGAAGCCGAAACCCTGCGCCAGGCAGAAGCCGCCCGGCGCAAGGTCATCGATGTGGATGACTTCAGCAAGGAACAACTGCGCCCAGGCAAAGGCAAGGTTCGCTAGGGTCCGAGCGCCGGCAGGTCGGCTGGGTATATAGCCTGACACGACAACGGGCGCCGAGAGCCTTATACTCTCGCGCCCGTTTTACCCTTGAGGACCCCTGTCATGTCCAACCTCGTTGCCGATCACCTGGTCCTGCTCGACCACCTGCGCAGCATTCTGGTCGCCGTCGGCGAAGCCGAGCAGGTCCCCGAAGAAAGTCACGCGCTGTTCCTCGAACGTTTCGATGAGTTGCGTGCACAGCTGCCGGTCGAGCCGGTGGAAAGCCAGTACCTGGGCCAAGACCTGCTGTGCCAGGTAATCCTGCGCTATCCGCAAATTGCCCATCTGGTGCCACGCGACCTGCTGTGGTTCTTTGGCGGCGACTGCCTGCATTACATGCCGGATGACGAGCTGGAGCTGTACCAGGCGCTGGAAGAGCGCCGTTATGAAGCCGAACAGAACGACGAGCCGTTCGACTGGAATCAGGAAAAGCAGTTGCTGGCGCTCTCGACCCAGGACAGCAAGCACTGATACGCACCGCTCGCCCAGGCTGGATGCGGCCCTTGTGGGAGCTGGCTTGCCGGCGATGAAGCCCTTGAAACAGGCATCGCCTGTCCGGCCGCCATTGCCAGCATGCCGGCGCCTACAACGCTTTGCGCAACGTCGGCTCCCGGGCCAGGCGCTCCACCAGGTAGTCGATAAACACCCGCAACTTTGGCGACAGGTAGGGCGTCGGCGTATACAGCAGCCAAAGGCCGCCGTGATAGGACGCCAGAAACGTCCAGGCGGGTAGCACCTGGACAATCAAGCCCTGCTCCAGCGCATGCCGCGCCGTGAAATACGGCAGGCTGCCAATGCCGATATGCTGCAGCACCGCATCCAGCCGTACACCGGTGTGATTAGCCGCATAACGCCCGCGCACCCCGACGGTCACCGACTTGCTGCCCTGCCTGAACTTCCAGCGCGCGTCGTTGGGTGTGTCCCCCAGATAGATGCAACTGTGCTCCAGCAGGTCATGGGGATGCTGCGGCGTGCCGTGCTCGGCCAGATACTGCGGGGTCGCACAGAGCAGATGCTCGATGGGCATCAACTGGCGTCCCACCAGCCCGACCGGTGGATGGTCGGTGATGCGCAGGATCAGGTCGACATTGTCCTCGATCAGGTCCACCGGCCGATCCTCGAGAATCATCTGTACATCCACCTGCGGATAACGCCGCAGAAACTCCGGCATATGCGGATGCACGACAAAACGCCCCACCGCCTTCGGCACGCTCACCCGCACCAGTCCCCGGGCCTCATGGGTGTACTGACCGCTGATCTCCATCACCGAACGGGCTGCGCTGACCATTTCCCGGCAACGTTTGAAGGTCTCCTCGCCACTGTCGCTCAGGCGCAATTTGCGTGTGGTGCGTTGCAGCAGCCGGGTCGCCAAGGCCTTTTCCAAGCGGGAAATCGAGCGACTCACCGCTGAAGGCGAGGAACCGAGCTGGCGTGCGGCTTCGGAGAAGCTGCCGGTCTCGACCACCTTGACGAAAATCGCCATTTCACTCAGCAACGCCAGGGGCGGATTTATGCTCATGACGCACAGGTCCATTGAGATTTGATCGGATTATCACAGGCTAGCAGCCTTTTTATACTGGCGACACACCCACCCGATCCGAACCGGCATCCGATCATTTCCCCCTGGAACCATCATGAATCCCCAGTACCTGAACGAATTTATCGCCCTGGCAGGCATCCACTTTCTCGCCGTGGTCGCCCCCGGCCCGGATTTCGCCGTGACCATCCGCCAGAGCGTGCGCTTCGGCCGGCTGATCGGCGCGATCACCGCCCTCGGCATCGGCGCCGGGATCTCGGTGCACGTGCTCTACACCCTGCTCGGCGTCGGCGCCTTGATGCACAGCGCGCCCTGGTTGCTGAACGTGGCCAAGGTGATCGGCGGCGGCTACATCCTCTACCTGGGTATCAACCTGCTGCGCAGCAAAGCCCAAGCGGCGCGCGCGGATTTCGATCAAGCCGCCGACGAGCTCCCGCGGCAGAGCCTGACCAAGGCCTTTATGGTGGGCTTCCTGACCAACGCCACCAACCCCAAGGCCACGCTGTTCTTCCTGGCGATCTTCACCACCGTGGTCAGCGCCTCGACGCCAATGAAGATCCAGGCGCTGTATGGCCTGTGGATGTGCAGCGTCAACGCACTGTGGTTCATCCTGGTCAGCCTGCTGTTTTCCAGCGAACGGATCCGCCAGGCGTTCCTGAAGATGGGCCACTGGTTCGAACGCACCATGGGCGTGGTACTGATTCTGTTTGCGGGGAGGCTGATGCTATCTTTATAAGAAGCCTGAAAAATCACGCGCAAACAAAAACGCCGCTCATTGCTGAGCGGCGTTTTTGTTGAATATGGAGCGGGAAACGAGACTCGAACTCGCGACCCCGACCTTGGCAAGGTCGTGCTCTACCAACTGAGCTATTCCCGC
>NZ_JBWKTH010000028.1:0-87590 GCF_059420225.1 Pseudomonas sp. GW821-FHT04D07 | reverse complement strand
ACAAAGGCCAGGTTCCCACAAAGGCCAGGTTCCCACAAAGGCCAGGTTCCCACAAAGGCCAGGTTCCCACAAAGGCCAGGTTCCCACAAAGGCCTGGCTCCCACAAAGGCCCGGCTCCCACAAAAGCTCTGCTCCCACACACGCCTGGATCCAGTCAGGCCTCCAGTTCCACCAGCGCACTGCCTTCGCTGACCATTTCACCTTCCTGGCAATACAGCGCCTTGATCACGCCCGCCTGGGGCGCGCGGATGCTGTGTTCCATCTTCATCGCTTCCAGCACCACCAACTGGGCCCCGGCCTCGACGCTTTGTCCGACGGCCACCAGCACCCGTACGATGCTGCCGTTCATCGGCGCGCTCAGGCCGCCCTGATGGCCGTGGCCGCTGTCGACGGCGGCAATCGGGTCGAAGCGGGTGATCTTGTGGCACACGCCCTGCCAGTGCAGATAGAGCCCGTCGGCACTGCGGATCACGCGATGCCGCCGGCGAATGCCGGCCTGTTCCGTCGACAGGTATTCCCCGTGCAGTTCAAACCGGGTATCCGGCGTCAGGCTCACGGCCCGGTCCTCGCCGTCGCAGCTCAGGTGCACCACGGTTTCCGCCGGCAGCCCGCTGCGAAAACCATTGCCCAGGGCCCAGGGCGAGGCCGGGTCGTCCGAACGTACACCAGGGGCCTGGCCCTGGATGAAGGCTTGGGCGGCCGCTTGCCAGAACTCATCGGTACGCGCGCCCGGCTGCGGCAGCAGGTCTTCCTGGTAACGGGGAATAAAACCGGTATCCAGTTCGGCGTCGGCAAACGCCGGATGAGCGACGATCCGCCGGAGGAAACCGAGGTTGGTTTTCAGGCCGCCAATCACGAACTCATCGAGCATCGCCAGCAGGCGCAGGCGCGCCTGTTCGCGGGTCTCGCCCCAGGCGATCAGCTTGCCCAGCATCGGGTCGTAGAATGGCGAGACGCTGTCGCCCTCGGCCACGCCGCTGTCAACCCGGCGTCCCGCTCCCGGCGCCGACTCGCGATAGAGCTCCAGGCGCCCGGTAGCCGGCAGGAAATCATGGCCCGGGTCTTCGGCGTACAGGCGCACTTCGATCGCATGGCCATGCAGCGGCACCTGCGCCTGGGTGATCGGCAGCGCTTCGCCGCAGGCCACGCGAATCTGCCAGGCCACCAGGTCGAGGCCAGTAATGGCTTCGGTGACCGGGTGCTCGACCTGCAGGCGGGTGTTCATTTCCATGAAGAAGAAGTCGCCACGGGCGTCCAGCAGGAACTCCACGGTGCCGGCACCGACATAGCCGATGGCCTGGGCCGCGCGCACCGCCGCCTCGCCCATGGCCCGGCGCAGCTCTGCGCTCAGGCCGGGGGCGGGGGCTTCCTCGACGACTTTCTGGTGGCGGCGCTGGATCGAGCAGTCGCGCTCGTTGAGGTACAGGCAGTGGCCGTGCTGGTCGGCGAACACCTGGATCTCGACATGGCGCGGCTTGAGCAGGTATTTCTCCACCAGCATCCGCGAATCGCCGAAGGACGACTGCGCTTCACGCTGGGCCGAGGCCAGGGCTTCGGCCAACTGGCTGACATCCTCGACCACTTTCATGCCCTTGCCGCCACCGCCGGCGGTGGCCTTGAGCAGCACCGGGTAGCCGATTCCCTCGGCGGCGGCGCGGAAGGTCTCCAGGTCCTGCGCGGCGTCGTGATAACCCGGCACCAGTGGCACGCCAGCGGTTTCCATCAGGGCCTTGGCCGCGGACTTGCTGCCCATGGCGTCGATGGCGCTGGCGGGTGGGCCGAGGAATACCAGGCCGGCAGCCTCGATGGCCCGGGCAAAGCCGGCGTTTTCCGAGAGGAAACCGTAACCGGGGTGGATCGCCTGGGCACCGCTGGTCAGGGCGGCGGCGATCAGTTTGTCGATCTGCAGGTAGCTTTCGGCGGCCTTGCTGCCACCCAGGTCGACGCGGATATCGGCTTCACGGCTATGGCGGGCGTCACGGTCGACGGCGCTGTGCACGGCGACGGTGGTCAGGCCCAGGGCCTTGGCGGTGCGCATCACCCGGCAGGCGATTTCACCGCGATTGGCCACCAGGATGGAAGTGATCACGGGCGTGCTCATCAGCGCGACTCCTTGGCGGCGGACTCGGTCTGCCAGTTCGGTGGGCGTTTTTGCAGGAAGGCCCGCAGGCCTTCCTGGCCCTCGGCGCTGACGCGGATGCGGGCAATGGCATTTTCGCAATAGCGGCGCCGTGCCGGACTGAGTTCACCGCTGCCGATTTCCCGCAGCAGTTCCTTGCTGACGCGCATGGCTTGCGGGCTGTTGAGCAACAGGTTGTCGATCCAGGTCGTGACCTGTTGCTCCAGCTCGCTGGCCGGACAGGTTTCCGACAACAGACCTAACTCGCGCGCGCGCAGGCCGCTGAAGCGTTCGGCGGTCAGGACATAGCGGCGCGCGGCGCGTTCGCCGATGGCCTGGACCACGAACGGGCTGATCACCGCCGGAGCCAGACCGATGCGCGCCTCCGAGAGGCAGAACTGCGCATCGTCGGTACCGATGGCCATGTCACAGGCGCCGATCAGGCCGAGGGCGCCGCCATAGGCCGCACCCTGGACCACGGCCAGGGTCGGGATTTTCAGCTTGGCCAGGTTGTACATCAGTTCGGCCAGTTCGCGGGCGTCGTCGAGGTTGGTGGCATAGTCCAACTGGGCCGATTGCTGCATCCAGGCCAGGTCGGCGCCGGCGCTGAAATGCCGGCCACGGCCGCGCAGCACCAGGAAACGCACGGCGGCGTTGGCCTGGACCTTGTCCAGAGCGATGATCAACTCGCGGATCATTTCGGCGTTGAAGGCGTTGTTCTTTTCTTCGCGGCTCAGCCAGAGGGTGGCGAAGCCGCGAGGGTCGATCTGCAGTTCCAGGGTGTTGAAGTCGGTCATGGTGTCGGGTCCTGTGCAGCTTTTTGTAGGCGCTGGATTGCCAGTGATGACGATGTTGTCCTTGCCGCTGCCATCGCCGGCAAGCCGGCTCCCACAAGGTTTGGCGTTTTCCCCGAGAGGCGCGGCAGGCACGAGCCGGCGGGTGACGGTCACATCCGGAACACGCCGAAGCGGCTCGGCTCGATCGCTGCGTTGAGGGCGGCCGAGAGCGCCAGACCAAGGATTTCGCGGGTCTGGGCCGGGTCGATCACGCCGTCGTCCCACAACCGGGCGCTGGAGTAGTACGGGTGGCCCTGGTGTTCGTACTGGTCGAGGATCGGCTGCTTGATCTCGGCTTCCTGTTGCGCCGAAAAGCTTTCGCCGTTGCGCTCGTGCTGCTCGCGCTTGACCTGTACCAGCACTCCCGCCGCCTGCTCGGCACCCATCACGCCGATCCGCGCGTTCGGCCACATCCACAGGAAGCGCGGGTCATAGGCGCGCCCGCACATGCCGTAGTTGCCGGCGCCGAAGCTGCCGCCGATGATCACGGTGAATTTCGGCACCTTGGCGCAGGCCACGGCGGTAACCAGCTTGGCGCCATGCTTGGCGATACCGCCGGCCTCGTACTTCTGGCCGACCATAAAGCCGGTGATGTTCTGCAGGAACAGCAGCGCAATGCCGCGCTGGCAGGCCAGTTCGATAAAGTGCGCGCCTTTCTGCGCGGCTTCGGCGAAGAGGATGCCGTTGTTCGCCAGGATCGCGATGGGATAACCGTGCAGGTGGGCGAAACCGCAGACCAGGGTGGTGCCGAACAGCGCCTTGAACTCATCGAACACTGAGCCGTCCACCAGCCGGGCAATGACCTCGCGTACGTCGAACGGTTGCTTGGCGTCCGCCGGCACCACGCCATACAACTCGTCGCTGCTGTACAGCGGCGCGATCGGCGTGCGTTGCCGCAGTTCGCCGAGCTTGTGCCAGTTGAGGTTGGCGATGCTGCGCCGGGCCAGGGCCAGGGCGTGTTCATCGTTTTCGGCGTAATGGTCGGCCACGCCGGAGACCTTGCAGTGCACATCGGCACCGCCGAGGTCCTCGGCGCTGACCACCTCGCCGGTGGCGGCTTTGACCAGCGGCGGGCCGGCAAGAAAGATGGTCGCCTGCTGACGAACCATGATCGCTTCGTCGGCCATCGCCGGCACATAGGCGCCGCCAGCGGTGCAGGAGCCCATGACCACGGCGATCTGCGGGATGCCCTGGGCGCTCATATTGGCCTGGTTGAAGAAGATCCGCCCGAAGTGCTCGCGGTCCGGGAACACTTCATCCTGGCGCGGCAGGTTGGCGCCGCCGGAGTCCACCAGGTAGATGCACGGCAGGCGATTTTGCTGGGCGATGGTCTGCGCACGCAGGTGTTTTTTCACCGTGAGCGGGTAGTAGGAACCGCCTTTGACCGTGGCATCGTTGGCCACGATCATGCATTCGACGCCTTCGACGCGGCCGATACCGACAATCACCCCGGCGGCCGGAACCTCCTCGCCATAGACCTCATACGCCGCCAGTTGGCTGATTTCGAGAAAGGGCGAGCCGGGATCGAGCAGGCGGTTGATCCGTTCGCGCGGCAGCAGTTTGCCCCGCGAGGTGTGCCGTTCCTGGGCCTTCGGCCCACCGCCTTGCTGGACCTGGGCGAGCAGCGCGCGCAGGGCCACGACCTGTTCGAGCATCGCCGCGCGGTTACCGGCGAATTCGCTCGAACGCGGGTTGAGTTGCGTGTGCAGGATTGCCATGTGCGCGCCCCTCAGCGGGTTTCGTTGAACAGTTCGCGGCCGATCAGCATGCGGCGGATCTCGCTGGTGCCAGCGCCGATTTCATACAGCTTGGCGTCGCGCAGCAGGCGTCCGGCGGGGAACTCGTTGATATAGCCGTTGCCGCCGAGGATCTGGATCGCGTCGAGGGCCATCTGGGTCGCGCGCTCGGCGCTGTAGAGGATCACCCCGGCGGCGTCCTTGCGGGTGGTCTCGCCGCGCTCGCAGGCCTGGGCCACTGCATACAGGTAGGCGCGGCTGGCATTGAGCTGGGTGTACATGTCGGCGACCTTGCCCTGGATCAGCTGGAACTCGCCGATGCTCTGGCCGAACTGCTTGCGGTCGTGGATATAGGGCACCACCAGGTCCATGCAGGCCTGCATGATCCCGGTCGGGCCGCCGGAGAGCACCACGCGTTCGTAGTCGAGTCCGCTCATCAGCACCTTCACGCCGCCATTGAGCACGCCAAGGATATTTTCTTCCGGCACTTCGACGTCATCGAAGAACAGCTCGCAGGTGTTGGAGCCGCGCATGCCGAGCTTGTCGAACTTGTTGCTGCGGCTGAAGCCTTTCCAGTCGCGCTCGACGATAAAGGCGCTGATACCGTGGGCGCCCTTTTCCGGCTCGGTCTTGGCATAAATCACGTAGGTGTTGGCGTCGGGGCCGTTGGTGATCCAGGTCTTGCTGCCGTTGAGCACGTAGTGGTCGCCGCGCTTGTCGGCGCGCAGTCTCATCGAGACCACGTCGGAGCCGGCGTTCGGTTCGCTCATGGCCAGGGCACCGATATGTTCGCCGCTGATCAGCTTGGGCAGATATTGGGTTTTCTGTGCGTGATTGCCGTTGCGGTTGATCTGGTTCACGCAGAGGTTGGAGTGGGCGCCGTAGGAGAGGGCGACCGAGGCCGAGCCTCGGCTGATTTCTTCCATCACCAGCACATGGGCCAGGTAGCCGAGGCCGGCGCCGCCATATTCTTCGGCCACGGTGATGCCCAACAGACCCATATCACCGAACTTGCGCCACAGGTCGGCGGGGAACAGGTTGTCGATGTCGATCTGTGCCGCCCGCGGAGCGATCTCTTTGGCGACGAAGGACTGAACCTGGTCGCGGAGCATGTCGAGGGTTTCACCGAGGGCAAAGTTCAGGGTCGGATAGCTCATGGGGCACCTGTTGTTATGGGTTGAGCAAGGCGTTGGTGTGAGTGATCATTCACCTTTACGTTAACGTAAAGCTGATGGGTCTGACTGTCAATCGGACATTTTCGACGCAGCAGTCCGGCGTCGACAGAAGCGGGGGAGGGGCAGGGGCTAGATAGTGCTGGTACAGGCCTGATTTATGCCGTTTGCAAGGGCTGATCCGTCCCATTATTTGAACTTGTTCCAGTCGAGCGCATCCGTACGCTCGGGGTTTTAGCCAGGAGTTCAGCCCCGATGCGTCGATCCAAGGATGATCAACCACCCCCTTCGCCCCAGCACCAGGCGCCGCCGGGCGCGCCCTTGAACCGGCACCAGGGGTTTATCGCGAGCCGGATTCCGGCGCCGTTGAAACACCCCGGCTCCGCCTGCCTCAAGGCGCTGGCCAAGCTGGACCCGAACGTGCCGCCCTGGTACGCCAAGGCCACGCCGGCGACCCGCGGCGCCTTTGAAAAGAGTCAGCAGGAACGCTGCGTGAGCCAGCATGAACTCGAGGCGATACTGGAACGCATTGTGCCGTTGGAGGCCTTTGCCGAACCGCTGCTGAAGGCGGCGATTGGCAAGACCTTCAACCTCGAGCTGGATGTCAGGCACAGCTATTTCGTCCGTCGCATGCAACGCAGCCGCTCGTCCAGCCTGGGCGGTTTTCTCGGGTTCTCGGCGGGCGATCCGCTGGTCCGCAACTGGTACTGGGATATCCCGCTGCTGGAGGCGGCGCTGCATAACTTCAGCGCCGCCGAAGCCGGCAAGGCGCCGGACGAGGGCCGTGAGTTCATTACCCACGACCACAACACCGACGCGGTGCGGATGAGCTACATCAAGGACCATGAACTGCCCGTGCGCCCCGAGCAGTTTGCCACGCTGTGCCGCACGCTGGACCTGGGGCGCCAGTACCAGGCGCATCTCAACGCGGTGCTCAACCCGGTGGATGCCGCGCAGAAAGCACGGGTGCGCCGGACCTGGGTCCGGTATTTGCGCCATGAGTTGGACGAGGCGCTGCATCTGGCGCGGATGACAGGCGATATTCCCACCGATGCCTACCAGATGTTGCGGCAATGGCTGGCGGACCACGGCGATATCCGCCTGGACGGCCACAGCGTGCGCCCTTCGCGACTGCGGATGCTTGGCGTCGACCTGAGCGAGATCCTGCTGTTCGGCGCCGAGCGCGCTGGCACGCTGCAACGTTGCGTGACCTATGTGCCCGGCGATGACCGGCAGCCGATCCGCGAGCATGTCTCGACCACGGCGTTCATGATCGATTTGCGTACACGCCTGCATGGCGCCAGCTTCCGGCGTTTCTTCAGTCGGTTTATCACGGTGCGCGAGCAGCCGGGGTTTTTCCGTGCGCTGAAAAAACGCCTGGACCCCAGCGACCGGCATGAGATGTGGGACGACTATAGCCTCGACCCTGGCCTGCGCGTGGGCCTGGATCTGGTCGACCTGCCCCTGCGCGTGGATAGCCGCGCCTTGCTGGATACGCTGCTGGCGGATCAGTGCGAGTTGAAGATCGCTCGTATGCTCGGCGATGCCCGCGCCCTGGCCGTGCCCACCGGCGACGAGGACCGTGACGCCCGGATCGCCCGCTTCATGGCGGTGTTCGACGCCGGCATGGATGTCCTGAACTTGCTGGTGTTCGTCCCCGGCCTTGGCCAGGTGATGCTGCTCGCCATGGCGACCCGGATGCTCCATGAGGTCTATTCCGGGATCGAGGCCTGGGAAGCTGGAGAAACCCGCGAGGCCTGGGCGCACTTGCTCGGGGTGGCGATGAACCTGGCTTTTATCGGCACCGCTGGAGCCGTCCTGCCGCATGTCGATACCTCGGCGTTTGTCGACAGCCTGGTGCCGGTCAGCCTGCGCGAGGGCGTCATGCGCCTGTGGAAACCCGACTTGCAGCCCTACGAACACCAGCCGTTGCTAGCGGATGGCGCGCTACCCGACAAGCTGGGCGCGCACGATTACCTGAATGACTACTATCTGCCGCTGGAGGGGCGCTACTACCGGTTGCAGGCCGACGAACACTGGCCGGGACGTTATCGCGGCCAACATGCCCGTGCCGACGAGCTGGTCAATCCCTATGCCCCGGCCTTTCGCTCCAACGGCGCGGGAGGCTGGCGGCATGAGCTCGACGAACCGCTGGGCTGGGATGACGAGCGGCTATTCGCCCGCCTGGGGCCGGAGGCCGCCAGCCTGGACGGCCAGACGGCCAGGCGCATCCTGGAGATCTGCGGGATTGACGTCGATGTCTTGCGCGAGGTGCACCACAACACCCGGCTGCCACCGGCCTTGCTCGGCGACAGCGTGACCCGGTTTGTCCTCGACCGGGAACTTGGGCGCCTGGTGCAACGCTTGCAGTCGGGAGGGGCGTCGAGCGGCTCGCTCGATGAGCTGCATATGGAGATGCAATTGCTCACCAGCGCTGCGGTCTGGCCTCGTTCGAAGGTGCTCAGGTTGCTCAACGGTTCCGGCCGTACGCTCCAGGAGTACCCGGCGCACGTCGACGCCGACGTGACGCGGATCGAGGTGCGCTGGCCGGGACTGGATGCGGACGGCTTGCTCACGCAGGTGCTGCGTCAGCTGGATGAAGCCGAGATCCGCAGACTGCTGCGCGAGGAGTTCGGACTGGGAACGGTCAGCCTGTCGGCCCGCGTGGTGACGCTGCGCCAACGCCTGGCCGGGGAGGCCAGCCGACGCCGGGCGGACCTGTTCGATTCGCACTACCGCTACCGTACGGCGCCGGACCGCGACGAACCGGGTGTGGCGGTGTTGCAACGGGACTTTCCCGACCTCCCGGTGCGGGTGGCGGAGGAGCTGGCCAGGCATGCCGATGGTCGCGAGTTGCAACAGTTTGAGGCCGGGCACGTGCCCTTGCGCCTCGCCGAAGAGGCTCGCCACTACCTGCGTAATGTACGAGTGGTCCGCCAGTATGAAGGCCTGTATCTCGACTCGGTGCACCAGGCCGAGACTTACCGGGTGGTCCTGCCCCTGCTGGAGAAATTGCCGGGCTGGTCGCGCCGTGTGCGGATCGAAATCCGCGACGGTGCCTTCGACGGCGACTTGCTCGCCAGTGTCGGCCCGCGGCGCGCGCCGATCAGTCGTGTGCTGATCAAGGACAATGGCCTGTACGAGTCCTGTGACGAAGTCGGTCTCGACCTGCACGGCCCGGACGATCTGTATGCGGCGCTGCTGCATGCCTTGCCGGATGCCGAGCGCGCCGCGCTGGGCCTGCCGCATGTCGGCCAGGGGGCACAACTGAAACGGGCATTGCGCGCGCTGCCGACGTTGCCGCGCGATGAGCTGGCTGGGAGGATGGCGCCGACGGCCTCCCGGCCGGTGGGCCGTCCACCGATGGGGCTGGCCGCTGGGCGCAGCGGTTATTCGCCCCGCGAGCGCGGGGTGGATGTTGCCCCGCAAAGGCTCGGTGGGGAGCTGATCACGCTGGCCCGTGAGGTCTACCCGGTTCGCGAGTGGGCAACGATGGAACGCCTGCTCGGTATGCAAAACCCCCAGGCTATCGCTCCTCGAGGCCGCAATCCGGAGTTGCTCAAGCTGGCCCGCGAGGTCTACCCGGCCCATGAATGCGAAGCGGTGGAGCGCTTTCTCGGCCTGGAGCATGCGACTGACGAGGCGTTTTCCCAGCGCCTGGGAGATCTGTGGGTCGAATACCAGAACCTCAGCCAGCGCCTGGACAGTTGGGTCTGGACGCCGAGCTACTACCTTGAGGGCCGGCGCTTCGTGGCCGTCTCGGACACCCCCCGACGCCTGGTGGCCGAGGAAATCAAGCGCTGCTGGCGGCGCGAGACGCCCGTTGCCCGCAGCGAAGGGCCGGTCCCCGGTCACCGGCTGAAGCTGGATAACCAGCGGGTGGGCAGCTTGCCCGTGCTGGCCGCCGATTTCAGCCATGTCGGCGAATTGAGCCTGAACGGTATCGGTGTGTCCGGTGATATCGACGGATTCCTCGGGCGCTTCAGTGCGGTGCGCTGGCTGTCGGCGAGTGACAACAACCTGGAGGCGCTGCCCTCGGCCATCGCGGGCATGACGCAATTGAGCAAACTGATCCTCGCCAACAACGACATCGTCCTGACGGCGGAAGCGGCAGGGCAACTGGCCGGGTTGAGCCGCCTGCAACTGCTGACGTTGGAGGGCAATCCGCTCGGTTACCGTCTCGATCTGTCCCGGCTGACCGGCCTGCGCGGACTGGGCTTGCAAAGGACCGGACTCACTGCCTTACCTGGTGGTCTCGGGGGGCTTGAGCGCCTGCAAGTACTGGACCTGAGTGACAACACGCTGGAGGCCGTACCCGATGTCTCGGCCATGGGCGACCTGCAGATCCTCAATCTGAACCGCACGGGTATCAGCCAGTGGCCCGTGGGTTTTGAGCATTGCCCGGACTTGCACACCCTGGACCTGAGTCATAACGCGATCAACGATATACCGGCGCAGGTCGATACGCTGCTTGGTGGCTTGCGACCCGCCCAGCGCCGGGGCATCAACCTGCAGGACAATCCGCTGACCGACGCGGCCCGCGCGACCGGCTCGCGCCTGGGGCTCAGTGGAGTGGTCGCGCTGGTGCCGGTGTCCGCCACCGAGGAAACGGAGTATTGGCTGGAGGGCACTGACCCTGGCCAGCAGACGTCCAGGCGCGGGCTTTGGCAGTCGTTGCGGGAAGAGCCGGAGAGTGGCGATTTTTTCAACGTCATCCAGGGCCTCACGGTGTCCGCGGATTTCAGCCAGGCGGGTTATCGTGCCGCCTTGATTGCGCGGGTCTGGAAGGTGATGGAGGCCATGGCCGCCAACACTGAACTTCGCCAGAGAGCTTTCCGCCTGTCCACCGAGGTCGACACCTGTGCCGACGGCATGACGGATATTTTCAGCAACCTGGATTTCGAGGTGCTGCTGGAGCAGGCGCAGGCCATCGCCGACCCCACCGTCCGCGAGGGCGAGCTGCTCAAACTGGCGAGAAGCAAGACCCGTCTGCAGGCCCTGGGGCGACTGGCGGATGAGGAGTACCGCCGACAATTGAGCCTCGAAGATCCGCCCGATGAAGTCGAGATCCATCTGGCCTATCGGATTGGCCTGACGCGGAAACTGGAGCTGCTGGCCCAGCCCCGTTCCATGCTCTTTCCGCAGATTGCGAACATCACACCGCGGCAGATCGAAGCTGCGGGGAGCGCGGTGTTGGCGGCGGAAGCCGAGGGTGGCCTGGTCCGTTCGTTATTGACGCTGGAGCCGCCGTTCTGGCGAGCATTCCTGGAAGAGCAGCATGCCGCCGAGCTCAAGCTCAATACCGAGTTCTACTATGCCCGGCTGGAAGCCCTCGAGACGTTGAAGGATAAGCTCGAGGAGTGGATCGAGCCCGGGCGCCACCCGGAAGCTGAGCGCAGGAGCTTGCGCGAGGCGATCAGCCAACTGGCGGCAACCCTGGAGATCGCGCCCGATCAACTGTTCAGCGGGCAGCCGATGAGCGAACAGTTCTATCGGCAAGTCATCGAGGCGATTGCCCAGGAGCAGGGCGGTTTGCTCCGTCGCCTGACCCTGCAGGCCCTGGATCGATTGGCGGCGCCGGGCAATCGCTAACGGGACGAGCGCGTCTTGACCCTGGCCCCGCCATTGCGCTCAAGACGATTAGTGTAGGAGCCGGCTTGCCGGCGATGGCGTCGGTAAGTCTTGCCGCGATCTCGCGGACGCCGTCGCCGGCAAGCCGACTCCTACAGTGTTCGGCCTTGGCCAATGCTCAGCTCGCCAGTCCGTGCTCCTTCAAGGCCTCTTCGGTCAGGCGCTCCATTTCGTCGCTGTGTTCACGGGCGATGGCTTCGTAGAGGGCCTGGTATTCGGCGTCCGTCATGGCTCGGGCGAACACCTCCTGCTCGGACTTGCCGAGTGTCGCGGCCGCCGCTTTCATGGTGGCTTGCAGGGTGGCTTTTTCATCCGCCGGCAGATTGCCGTTGTTGAACCAGCGTTCCTGGGCCGCCTGCAGGTCCAGCAGGGCGTCGCTCTTGCTGTCGCGCAGCGCCTCTTTCTCGCTGAGCTCCTGCAGGTACTGGATCTCCAGATAGTCCTTCCAGAACTCCTGCCTGACGATCTGCTTGAGCGTATCCAGCGGCTGCCGTTCCTGCTCGAGGATGGCCTGGTAAGCCGCATCCAGTTGGGCCTGGTTGACTCCGGCAATATTGTTGTAAAGCATCTTCGAGGCCTGCCACGGCAGTTCCAGGCGCTCGGCCAGGCCGACGCGATAGGCCAGGTAGACCTCCGCTTCATCGGGATGCCGGCCCTCGGCTCGACGTTTGTTGATCAGCGCCCGGGCCTGCGCGTTGACGCGATCCAGGCGCGATTTACCCTTGGCCAGTTGCAGCAGTTTCGCCTCGATTTCGCGGGCCTCCGTTTCGGCATAGGCTTCATGCAACAGCACGTCGAAGCCCATGTCGCTGAAGGCCACGGTGATGCCGTCGGCGCAAGCGTCCGCTTGCGGCGCGTTGGCCTTGGCGAAGAGTTTTTCCCGCAGTCGGGTGTCCTTGATCGCGGCCCTGAGCATGCGCCGCACCCGTTCCTGGAGGCGCGGGCGAGCGACGTTGTCGGCGTAGTCGGCGGATTCCTTCAGGTCGGCGATCACATTGAAAAATGCTTCGGACTGATCGATCGGCTCTTCGCTGGCCAGTTGCAGCCAGGCGTCGCGAAAGGCCTCCTGTTCCCTGATGTCGAGCCCTTGCAGCCAGGCACTTTCGTCGCGCGACACGGGACCGCGCGGGTGTGACGGACTGTGGGCCGGTTCGTCGTCGCTGCTCAGCTCGTCGTCGTTCAGATCGGCATCGGGATCCGAGTTGGAGGGCAGGTCCAGGCCAAAGTCGATATCGGTTTGCGCGTAGTAGTCGGCGAGGTCGTTCAGGTAGTCGGCCTCAAGGGGGTTGCCATAGAGATTGATGAACCGGGCAATCCGTAGTCCCTCTTCACTGGTATCCAGGAGCGTATCCGGGACTGTCGTGAGGTTGTTCGAACGCAGGTCCAGGCGGGTCAGCGCCGCCAGTCGCTGGTAGCCGGTTGGCCAACTGGAGAGCCCGGTATTGCCCAGGTCGATACGGACCAGGTCCTGCATCGCGCTGAGATCCGGCGAGAGGCCCAGGCTCGGATTGTTGGCCAGGCTCAGTTCTTTCAGGCGTGTCAGCCTGGACAGCAGGCCGGCGGTTTCCGTGGTCAGGACGATGTGGTTGCCGCTCAGGTTGAGATGGGTCAGCTCGGTCATCGCGCCGAGGCTCGATGGAATCTCGCTCAGGGCACCGCCGCCGATATACAGCCGGTGCAACTGCGGGAAGCGCCCGAGGAAACTCTCCAGGCCGATGGCGATGTCCGCGTGGGCCAGGCTCAGGAGCAGTTCGCGGACATGGCTGAAGTCCGCTGAGAGGCTGGGCAAGCGGATGGCCGGGTCGAACAGCACGAAGCGCAGCCAGTAGCCTTCATCGGCCGTGCGCTGGAACGGTTCGCGGCGCCAGCAGTCCTTGATGCTTCTGGCGATATGAGTTCTGATCTGCACACTTTCCAGGGGTAAGGGAGGTGTACTGATCCAGGCTTCGAGTTCCGTGCCCAGGGTGCGGTACTCGCTCTCCAGTTGTTCGAGGCGCTGCACCGCCGCCCCTTCGTTCAGGCCGCGCAGCTCGAGAAACGCCTCGACGGCGCGCCAGGAATGGCTGGGATAGAGGGCTTGCGCGAGGTCGACGAATGCCGAGGAGCGTGTGCCCGGCAGCCGTCCGCCCACGCCACGACCGCTGAGCGGGTAGCCAAGACGGCCGTCGGCCAGGCGCATGGGCGGTACGTAGCCGGGCTTGATGGGGGGCAGACCGAGGAGTTTTTCCAGTTCCTCGCGCGTCGGCAGTGACTGTTCGAGCAGTGTCCGCTTGAGGCGCGCGGCCTCATGGGTTCCAGGGAATCCCAAGGCCTTGCGCTCGGCATCGGGCAGGGCGTGCAGGATACCGCCGTAGAGGTCGTCCGCACCGTGCAACTCCCGACCGAGGGCGTCGTGAGCTTCGTACAGCGAGCCCTTTTTTACCAGGACCTTGCGAATCGCCGCCTGTTCCTGGCCAACGCTGTCGAGCAAGGTGCCGGCGAAGGACGACTCGCGTATTTCGAGGCGAATCTGCTTCGACCAACCCGGCAGTTTGGCCAACTGACGCAGGATCAGCCGGTCACTGTCGGGATTGTGCGTCGCCTCCAGATACAGCCCTTCCAGGGCTCGTTCCAGGCGCAGGCTGCGGCTGTAGTGGCGGGCTTCCTCGGCGAGCCGCAAAGGCACTTGCCGCGTCTCGAGCAGGCGCCGCAGTTCGAGCGGGCTGGCGTGCCTGACCAGTTCCTCGGCGACAGGGGTCGACAGCACCGGAAAGTCGCGCTGGATCACCGCGACAGCGGGGTCGTTGGATTGGGTTCGATAGCGGTAGTGCGAATCGAACAGTGCCGCCCGACGGTTAGCGGCCTGCGCCGCGAGGGTGCGCCGCAGGGCCACGGTGCGGGCGTCCAGGCTGATGCGTCCGACACCGAAATCCTCGCCCAGCAAGCCACGGATTTCCGTTTCGTCGAGGTTTTCCAGGACCTTGCGCAGCAGTTGGTTGGCATCGAGCCCAGGCCATTTGAGGTCGATGCGCTGCAACGACTGTTCCTGGCCGGCGGGATACTCCTTCAGCGGCACGCCGTGCCGGTCCAGCAGGCGCAGGACTTTCGACTGCGGCCAGAGCGGCTCGTCGGTCAGCAGTTGCAGTTCCATATGCAACTCGTCCAGGGAACAGTCGGCCGCACCACCGCTTTGCAGACGTTGCACCAGGCGCTTGAGATCCCGGTCGAGCTTGAAGCGGGCGACACTGTCTTCGAGCAGGGCCGGTGGTCGTTCCAGGTCGCTGAACATCCGCCGCAGGACGTGCTCGTCGACCCCGCTCACGGCCATGACCTGCTTCGCGGCGACCGGGTCCAGATTGGCGGCATCCGCTCCCAAGCGTGAAAAAAGTTGCGCTGGTTGCCACTGCCAGGGTTGCTCGAACTCATGGCGCCAGGCGCCCTTGCCGTTGTGATAGACCCGCGGCGCATAGGCCTGCGGGTTGCTCGGGTGTTGCAAGCGCCTGGCGGTCGCGGCGGGGCTGATCCGGTAATGACGACCATCGAGCCCCAGGTAGGTCTTGTCCTGATGATGGTAGAGCCCGGCAGCGTCGGGCTGCGGTTCGGCGCTGTCGGGCAACGGCTGTTCATAAGGACTCAGGTCGGGTTTCCACAGCGCCTGCTCACCCGCTGGCGACTTGATCGGCTTGAGTTTTTCAATGAACGACGAGCCTTCGAAATCCCTCGCCAACGCGGTCCCCAGCCCGAGGAGTTCAAGGTTCAGCAGCACCCCGAGAAAGCCCAGCACCGCCTGTTTTTTCTCTTCATGATCCCATTCTTCAATACCGTTGTAGACCTGGACGATCAATTGCGCGGCCGCGACCGCCAGCATGGCTTCGCCGAGCCCCGGTACCAGAAACAACAGGTTGGTGGTCCAGTTCAGCAGCGATTTGAGGCGCGCCGTGCGGGTTTTCTTGTCCTCGTCGTCGGTAGGAACCGCTGTGACGCGGGCGTCGTCGAATCTTTTCACCACTTGCAGACGGCAGAATTCGTGGAACGGGTTGGCGACCAGCAGCGTTTTCTCCAGGCGCAGGTTGGCGTTCGCGGCTGGCTTGGGTTGTCCGGTGGCGGGGTTGGTCGGGTTCAGGCGCTCCTCTAGCGCGTGGAAGAATGCCGGTTGAGTCCGCAGATGAAGATAGCGCTTGAAGAAGGCCTGATAGGTTTTATCCCGCAGCCGCTCCCGCAGCTCATCGTGGAAGGCCCTGGCGGACGGGTATTGCCTGACGGCCCGTTGCGGATCGCCCGCCAGGTAGACCACGCAGGGGGCATCCGCGGCGTTTGCCGGGCCGTCCTGCTCGATCAGCAGGACGCCCTTGAGCAACGCGCCCCGATAGCCGCTGGCATTGGTATAGTCCAGCAGGGTCAGGTAACAGCAGCGTACGGGGCGGTCGTCCCAGCGCGGCGTTTGTGCCGGGTCGAGCAGGCTTTGCAGCATCCGCTGCGCCGACGTGGTCAGGGTGCCTTTCATCAAGGCGATCTGTGCCTGCACGGCCAGTTCGTCGCGCTCGTGTCGTTCGAAAAGCTTGTCGAAGAGCGGGCCGAGATAACGCTCCATATGTTGTTTGTACTGGCTGCCGAGGTCGAGTCGACGGCACAGGGCGGCGAAATCCCGGGGCTCGATGGGCTTGTTCAGGACGCCGGTGCTTTTACGCAGAATGGCCGAGCCACGGTCGAAACCGAATGGGCCGGTTTCGCTGCTTTCGAAGTTTTGCAGGGCGGCTTGCAGCAGGTTTTGTACGATCACGCTTTCCTGGCGCGGTTGGCCGAGTGTGGCGGCCGCCAGGATATGGACATGCTTGAGCTGGTCGTGGTGAATATCCAGACCCGGGCCGTAGTGTTCGTTCAGGGCCCGGGACAGCAACGGGGCGGCAAAGTCCTCGACGCTTTTGAACCCGCTCAGAAGGCGTGCCAGTTCGGTCTTGGAAACCTGACTCTGTCGGACAAGGCTGGCGAAGGCCTGGCGGCGTTGAAGGGACGCCTCGCGTAGCCAGGACGGCAGTTGCTGGATGATCAGGCGATGGTTTCGGGTCGAGCGTGGCGATGGGACAGGAGGGACCGGTGTGTGTGACTTGGTACTCATGAAGATCAACTTTTTCGGTGAATGAGTTATTCAGCTTATGCTTAATACTTTTGCGTAAAAGTTGAAAAAGTTGAGATTAATCAGTTGGTTAGTATCAATAATTCGGGTCTTTGAAATAGTCGGTTATGGCCTTTTGGCTGGCGCTTCATGCTAGTGCATGCCGTGTCGGAGCCCGGCTTGCCGGCGATGGTGTCCGCATGGACAGTGCAAGGCTCAAGGGCCTTATCGCTGGCAAGCCAGCTCCTACAAGGGGTTGCGCATGAGGTGATTGTCGTGGCGGAACCGGGATTTGTGGGGGCCGGGTGTTCGTCAGTTGGAGGACACTGTGTCGCTCGGCTGCAGCAGCTCTTCGGTCAACTGTTCCAGGCTGTCGGTGTAGGGCTTGGCGATGCTCGCCGACAGTTGCAGGTACGTGCCGTCCGTCATGGCGCCGGCGAAGACTTCGCTTTCTGTCAGCCCCAGCGTCCGCGCCGATTGTCTTATCAGCTGCGTCAAATCGGTTTTCTGCGGTTCGTCCAGGGTTTTGCCGGAAAACCATTCACGTTGCGCACTGAGCAAGTCGTCGAGCGCGCCGAGCATGGCATTGCGCTGTTCCCGTGGCGCCTTGAGTGGTTCCTCGCCAAAGCGCGTTTCCAGATAGTCCTTCCAGAGCGGCTGATTAACCAGACGCCTGGCGACTTCGCCCGGCTGGCGTTCCTGCTCCAGAATTGCCTGGTAAGCCTCCTCCAGTGTTTCGCTCTTTACGGCGGCAATATTGGCATAGTTCATTTTTCTGGCTTGCCAGGGGAGTTCGAGCCTTTCCGCCAGGCCGATGCGAAAAGCCAGGTAGACCTCCGCTTCATCGGGATTCGCCCCGCTGGCCTTGCGCGCCTCGATCACCCGCCGCGCCTGCCGGTTCACCTGCTCCAGGCGGGATTTGCCGCGCGCCAGTTTCAGCAGCGGGCCTTCACGCGCTTCGAGGGGCAGGGCCTTGGCCTCATGCAACAGGACATCGAGGCCCATATCGCTGAAGACCACGGTGATGCCGTCTTCGCAGGTATCCGGCTCGGGGGCGCTGGCCCTGTTGAACAATTCCTCGCGCAGTTCGGTATTCTCGCTGGCGCCCCTGACCATGCGCCAGACACGCTCGACCAAGTCAGGACGGTGGACGGCGCTGCGGTAGTCGGCGGAGTACTTGAGGTCTTCCAGTACTTTGAAAAATGCCTCGGACTCTTCGATATGATCGCTGGCCAAGCGCAGCCACAGGTCGCGCCTGGTTTGCTGCTCCGCCCTGGCCAGTCCTTCAAGCCAGGGCTTGCTGTCGCGCGGTACGGGGGAGGGCGTGCCCCAGCGACTGTGCCGGGAACTGGCCCCTGACGCTGGGCGCGAGCCGCTGCTCCAATCCGACGGATCGTCGCTTTCCACCAGCACGTCGAGTCCCAGGTCGAGGTCGGTCTCCAGCCGGTAGGCCTCGACACGTCGTCGCAGGGCGTCAGGGATCGGGTTGCCCTCCAGGTTGATCGCCCGGTTGAGGCGCAGGCGTTGCTCGTCGAGCCAGAAGACCTCCTCGGGAATGCTGCTGATGCGGTTGTCGCTGAGGTCCAGGCGCCTGAGCGCCGGCAGCTTGTCGTAGCCCCGTGGCCATTGGCGTAGCCCGGTATTGCGCAGGTACAGGTGGGAAAGACGGCTTAGTGGACTCAGGTCGGGCAACATGGACAGGGTGCTATTGTTTTCCAGGAACAGGATTTCCAACTGGGTCAGGTGGGTCAACGGCGCGGCGGTGCCGGGCGTGATGACGATCTGGTTGGCCTTGAGGTCGAGGTACTTGAGCTGCGGCAAGCGTTCCAGGGCGGTAGGCAAGCGAGCCAGGACATTGCGGCTCATATCCAGTCGTTGCAGGTGCGGAAAGGCTTCCAGGAAACGATCGAGCTCCGGCGTGGCCATTAGCGCCAGCCCACGCAGATGCATTTCGCTGACATGGCTGAAGTTCGCGGAGAGCGTCGGCAGGTTGTCCAGCGCATAGCCCGTCAAGCTCAACTGGCGGCCACCGATGGGCAGGCCTTCGGCATCGCTGGCCAGGTCGGTCTCATGACGCCAGCAGCGCTTGATCTGCAAGGCCAGGCGCAGTCTGCCACGGGCGTCGACGGACACCTGCGGATCGCCGACCCAGATGTCCAGCTCGTCTTCGAGGGTGGCGTATTCGAGTTCCAGCGCCCGCAGTCGTTCTATCCCCGCGCCCAGGCTCATGTCCCGCAAGCCATGCAGGCTTTCCACCTCCGAGAGGCGCAGGCGCGGATACAACTCCTGGGCGAGGCGGTTGAATTCGAATGAGCGTACCGCCCGACCCGCGCCACGTCCGCTCATCCCATAGGCGAACTGTCCGCCGGCGAGGCGCATCGGCGGTATCCGATCGGGTTTGATGGGCGGCATGGCGAGCCGCTCGCACAGGGTTTCGCGGGATAGCAGCGGCAGATCGAGCAAGGCCTTTTTCAATTCCGCGCCCTGGCCCACGTGGGGAAAGCCCAGCGCCGCCCGTTCGGCGTCTGGCAGGGCATGCAGCAGCGCCGCATACAGGTCGTCGGGGCCATGCAACTCCTGGTCCTGTGCGTCACGCGCCTCATAGCGGTTGCCCTCCCTGATCAATACCTTGCGCGAGGCCGCCTGTTGGGGGCCGACGCTGTCGAGCAACGGACCGTTGAAGGCACCGTCGCGGATTTCCAGGCGGACGCTGTTCGACCAGCCCGGCAATTTATCCAGCATGGGCAGGATGACCCGGTAAACCTCGGCCTGGCCGACCGAGTCGAGGTAGACCTGCTCGTAAAGGCGGGCGATACGGACGTTCTGCAGGTAGTAGCGGGCTTCCTCGGCCAGGCGCAGCGGCACCGATCCGGCGGCGAGCCGTTGCAGTTCGGCACTGTCGGCCTGGCTGACCAGCTCCCTGGCCACCAGGCGCGGCAGCGAAGAAAAATCCCGCTGGATCACCGCCACCGCCGCCGACGGAGCGGCCGGCCGAGTGCGAAACTCATAGTGCGAGGTGAACAGGCTGTCCCGCCGCTTGACGGCCTCCTTGGCGAGTATTTGTCGCAGTCTGCGGGCGCGGGCCTCAAGGCTGAGGGTGCCTTGTCCGAACTCTTCGTCGAGCAGGCTGGCAATCTCGCGTTCATCCAGCCTGTCGAGCACGCTCTTGAGCAGGTCATTGGCGCCCAGGTCGGCCCAGGTGGCGTCTATGCGCGACACCCGCGCGTCGATCCCGGGTGGGTACTCGGTGAGCGTGGCTTTTTGCTCGTCGAGCAGGCGCAATACTTTCGAGTCCGGCCACACTGGCCGGTTGGTCAGCAGTTGCACGGTCATGTGCAGTTCAGCGCGCGAATAACCCAAGTCATCGCCGCTGCGCAGGCGGGCGATCAGCTGCTCGATATCCTGGTCGAGTTTAAGGCGGATCAGGGTGTCGCGCAGCAAGGCCGGGGGTGGCAGGTTATCCACGTGCAGGCTGCGCAGGACATCGCCGTCGATGCCGCTGATCTGCATGACCCGTCGGGCCGCGGTCTCGTCCAGGGCCGCGGCATCGGGCCCCAGGCGGGCAAACGCGCGCCGGTCATCCCAGGCCAGCGGTTGCTCGAATTCGTGGACCCAGGCGCCGGCGTCGTTGTGTCTGAAGGTCGGGCTATAGGCATCGTTTTTTTGCGGATGCCGGGCGCGATAGTGCCGGGATGCCGGGTCCGGCTTGAGTTCATAGTATTTGCCGTCGAGCGGTAGGTAGCTGCGGCCCTGATGGTGATAGAGGCCCGCCGCATCGGGTTCCAGCGCCCGGGGCAGGACGATCTGCTGTGCGAAGGGGCTCAGGTCGGGATTGAACAGGCGTATATCGCCATTGGGCAGCGTCACCGGACGCAGTCCATCGACAAATCCGGCGCCAGCGATCGCGGCGTTTTCCGCCGCCGCCGCGCAAGCTCCGGCGGCCCCGAGGGCGGCGATCAGCGCGACGTTTTGCAGGACGCTGGTCAGGTAGGTCCAGGCCTGTTCTTTTTCGCCCAGGGCGAAGCTGTCGAGGGTGTGGAAAATACTGCTGCCCAACTGCACCGCGACCACGCCGAGCATCACTTCGCCCAACCCGGGAACAATGAACGCCGCGACATTGAGGATATTCAGGGCCATGTTGAAGTAGTGTTCCAGGCGCGCCGTGAGCGCCTGGCGGTCCTTTTCCGCGGTGGGTACCGCGATAAACAGGGCATCGGCGAAGAAACTCTCGACCTTCTGTCGATAGCGCTGGCGAAACAGATAGCTGCCGATCAGTTCGCCGGCCAGGTCGAGGTTGGCCTTGGGGTCGGGGGTCGGCTCGTAGTAGAAACCGTTCCATTTCTTGGGGGAAAGGCGCTCTAGCAGGGTATCGACAAAGCGGTTGCGGGAAGCCTGGGGCACGAAGCGCAGAAAGAACTTCAGGTAGTCAACCTGTCGCAGCTTTTCTCTCAGGTGGTCTTCGAAGGCGGCGCGCGACGGGTATTGCCGGACCGGATGGAAGAGGTCGCCCGGAATGTAGACCACCCAGCCGTGGGCGTGGTCATCGGTACGCACCACCAGGATGCCGTTGAGCTGGATCCTGAACAGGCTCAAGGTGAAACAGCGCTGTGGATGCCCGGCCGGTACCGGGACTTCCTTGCCCTTGGCCACCTCCAGCATCAACCGATAGGCCGTCTCGTCCAGGTGCGCTTGCAGGAAGGCGATATGCACCTGGGTCTCGAGCGCGTAGGCGTCGTGGACGGTGAAAGGGCTGCGCACACGCTGCTGCGCCGCCAGTGCCGTTTCTCCGGCACTGGCGGGGGGAAAGAACACGTTATCGAGGTGCTGCTGGTACTGCTTGCCCAGGTCCAGCGCGCGGCACAGGGCGGCGAACTTGACCGGTGAGAGGGCCAGGCGCGACGGGTTCGGCTTGTCGACGGGGTACTCGCTGTAAATCGCCGCTGCGCGGCCTGGCTCGTCGAGCTGGCCTTCCAGGGTTTGCGAGGCTTCGTAGTTGTGCAGGGCGGCATGCAGCAGGGTGGAAACGTAGGAGCGGATATTGCCAGGGGTGCCCTGGGTGGGCTGAAAAATGAACGTTCGGCTGGCATCCAGCGCCACGCCGAACTCCCTCTTGAGCGCTTGCTCCAGCCGCGGTTTGGCAAAGGCCTCGACCGTGCTCATGTTGCCCAGCACCTCCTCGGCCTGGCGCCGGTAGTGCAGGCAGCTGGCGTAGCTCTGGTGCAGTTGGGTGAAAATGCCCGGCGCCAACTTCAGCTTGGGCAGCTCGCCCAGTGCTCGACGTCGCAGGACCTGATACGTCGCGGGGTCGGCCTGGACCAGCCACTCTGGAAAGCTGTTTTTGACGAAATCATAGTGAATCCCCCGATGTCCTCGGGGGAGTGGGGGGGTGGCGGACCCGGTGTCAGCCGAGGTATTCGACGTCATTGTGTGCAACCCGATTCGTTGTTCGAATGGGCAGCCTAGCGGTCGCGTCACCTGGAACTGCGGTAGCTATTCATTCAATCAAGGTGTGCAATCAGTCAGTCGAGTCCGGCCAGATAACATCGTCGGAAAAAATCTTGCTATCGGCCGGCCAATTCAGGACCACTTCATCGGATTCGGCTACCTGGTCAATCAAGTCATCATAGACATGGCCGTTATCGACACCGTCCCAGGTCGCGTTCTCGATTCTGGTCTCGCTCGCTCCGGCGGCATCTTGTATCGCCTGGACCTTGGCGGCACGGGTGAGGCTGGAGTTGACCAGCCAGATCCGATCGGCGCTGATTCCCCGGCGCGATACCGAGATATGCCCTTCGATATCATCGTAAGGAAAATGAACATTCTCGGCCTCATAGTTGAAGAAGTAGTTTTCCGCTCCCGGCACGACCTCAACGTTTCGCGTATCGATCATGTAGATGAAGCTGGTGACCTGGCGGTGCCTGGCAGTGTCGTAACCGCGTTCGCTGTCCAGCGAAACCGCTGTGCTGGAGTCTGAAAAGGACGCTGAATCACTCTCCGAATCCTTTCGTCCGGCAGCCCCCGAGGTTCGGGACACCGCGGACTGGCTGGCATTCGACGATGCCCCCTGGGAACTGGCGTCGCTGTCACTGTCGGAGCTGGCGTTGTAGGCGGCGGGGCGCTTTCCGGGGTATTTGTTGAGTTGAGTGTTATAGCGCAGTTGGCCAATGCCGGGACCACCCCCCACACCGTAGCCCTTGGCGTCGCGCAGGCTGAAGGTGGCACTCAAGGCTTTTTTCGTGGTCGAGCCGCGCGGATGGTTTTCCCTGGCGAGCATGCAGCCATCCCTGGCCAACTCGAAAGGCGTGCGATCTTCGCTTCTGAACAGGGCGGGGATATCCGTCCGGTACAGGCAACCATGGATGTTTTTCCGGTAGCCGAGCTTGAGCAGAAAGGCCTCATAGAACAGCGGGGTGTAGTAAGCGTCAAAGTCCTGATCCAGTGAGTGGGGTTTGAAGTTCCTGAGATTGCGGATATGCGGCATCACCTCGTTTTCCAGCAGGTCAAAGCGTCGTGGGTTGCTTTCATCCATCGACTGGCGTTTATGCGCTTCGGCCCACTGGGGAATCTTGCCGGTTTCCTGGACGGCCTGTTTCAAGCGCGGCAGCATGCTGGGTAGCAGGTTATAGCTGCGCAGTAGCTGGCCACGCTCCTCGGGCGTTTTTTCCGGATAGACCCATTTCAACTCCCGTATCAATTGTTCCCTGGGGTTGCCCTCTTGTGTGGTTTCGGCCCATTGGGGCTTGCGGCTGATCACGCTGGCCTCGGAACGAAAACGCGTGATGTCGTTACCCTGAAGCCCATAGTGTTCCCAGATATCCCGGTCGGTCCAGGACGGGAGTCGCTCGGGGGGGATCGACTGGCCGGATGAGTCGATTCGGCCTTCTGGTGGGGTGACCTGGACCCACTTGTCATTTTTGCTGAAGGCGAACAGGGTGAAGGGCAAGTCGGGGCTCTCGGAAATCAGGCCCGCTGGAAATGTGATGCTGCCGTCCGGACGTAAGTCGCCCCTTTTCATCAACTGATAATAGCCCTGGTTGTCGGGACCTCTGAACGGGATGTAAAGGCTCTGAGTGGAAAAGCTGAACTTGGGAATGATGAGGCCGGGCGCGGTCGATACTTGAGCGGGTCTGGCCTCGACTGTCGGCTCGTCAGCCAGGCGCGGTCGTTTGACCGGGGGCTGAGTTGCCGCGGGGGGCTGGTCCCCCGCTGATGTGACGGTCCTCTCTCCCCAGACAGAGCTTTGCCCTATCCGGTAAAGCGCGGGACCGGACGGCAGCAGTTCATCGATGCGTTTGGCCCGATAGGTATCGAGTTGCGCGTCATACACGACCATGACCGTGCCACCGTCTTCGAGATCGACATAACGGCGCTTCTTGGTGATTCTCAGGCCCTGCTGGTTGGGTGGCGGCAACGACTCGGGGGTGCTGACCCGGTAGTTTTCCAGCGTGCCGGGGCCAAGGCCGCCGGCCTGCTCCGCAATGCTCGTGACTTGTACGTTCTGGCCTGCCGGGGTGTTGGCTGGCGCTTGGGATTGGCTGGCGGGAGGCTGGCCGAGAGACAGTGGCGGGCTCTCCAGATGGCGTGGCCGCAGACCCGCGGGAGGGGAGATACGGCTACCGGATGGCGTCGCGGTTTCGGCAAGGCCTGGTAACTGGGGCTCGGACCGCCTGATAGGGGGGGATTTGGGTTTGACCGGGATTTTCGGAGACATGCGGATACCTGCCAATTAAAGAAATAAACATCCTGTTCAGGATCTGTAATCAATCGGGTACTGCTGTGGTTGCGACCGCGCGGGTACGCCCGGGACTGTTCGCGGATGGTTTGTGCGGGGTTGCCGCGAGAATCTGCAATTGATCCGAGCGGATGCTGCGCGACCAGTCGCTGTCCAGCGTCCAGTCGTCGCTTTCGATGTCGTAGTGGATATTCCCGGGGCTCGCATCCTTCAGGCGGATATTCCTGATGCCGAGCAGGTCGGCGGTCAGTTCGTGCTGCTGTCGGTGCTGGCGGATATCCTTCAGGATCGCCTCGGGATCGGCGTAGGCCTGGGCGTTGACTTCACTCAGGAGCACTTTGCCGAATTCGTATTGAATGTCGTAGCGATTGCCGGCGCGGGTGAAGACCCGGACCTTTTCCAGCGGCTGCCCACCACCCTCGTCCTCGGGCAGCATGACGGTGACCGTGCCGATGCAGAGGATGTTCCCCTCGAGGGTGATCTGCTCACGGCCGATCTCTTCGGCCAGAAAATCAGGGTAGATGTTCCACACCGAGGCATTGCTCGTTTTCGCCACGGCACCCGGGGTTATCAGGCTGATGGCGGTATTGGCGCGTGGGTACAGGTTGTAGGAGGAGGCCTGGCCTTCCAGGATATAGAAGCTCACCTGGGGTTCGGCCGGAAGATCGATACGTTGCGGGTGCGCCTGCAATACCGTCGCCGGCGTGCGCCTGGGCTTGACGAACAGGTACTCACCCTGGCGCTGGCGCAGCAAGGCGGCACTCTTGAGCCGTTTCAGCCCGGGTTCGCGATGATCGTCGAAATAGGAGTGCTGGGGTGTTTGCAAGCGATACGAGCGGCCGTCGCGCATCACCAGGAGCAGCGGCCGGTTGAGTGAGAGCCCGGCGGCGACCAGGCTGCCCCCGACATTGCTGCCGACGGCTGCACGGTTGCGGTACGGTGCCTCGACGATCAACTGTTTGCCGTCCTTGAACGACAGGCTCAGTCGGGTATCACGGTAACTCAGATAATCGAAAGCGCCCTGGCGCGTGGAACTGACGGTATAACAGGCTTCGACACTGTCTATTTCAGTGCTGTCATAGTCGATATAGAGCGTACAGGTCGAGGTGGCGGCGCAACTGCTGATCTGCGCGCAGCTGTGGCGGGCAATAAAAAAGCCGTGGTTTTGCTCTACGGCAATGTGCCTTTGAGTTCCGCTGACCATGACCGGCGCCGCTGGAAGTTGTCCCGCGCGGGTAATCACGCTCTTGAGTTCGTGGACCGCCGCGCCACTCAAGCTTGCCGGCAGGTCCGGCTTCAGGCGGTAGCCATCGAGGGTGATGAACTCCAGCTTGTCGTTCTGCAACAAGCGCTCTTCGCCCAGCGTCTTGTAGACATGGCTGATGGTGATGGTCTTTGCGGGTAACTCGCCATCCTCGCCTTCGAGTGATGAAACCAGCAGTGAAGTGCCTTGCACGAACCAACGCTGGATGCGTTCGAAGTGCCAACCGACTTCGATCAGGCTGGGGTCCTGGCCGTCTTCGTCAATCGTCGTGGTGTGGCTGTTCGCACCGATAAAGTAGCGGTCTTTACCCGGACCGCCGGTTGCCTGGGCATTGTTGCCCAGAAGCAGGATAGTGTCGTCGCCCGCGCCCGCGTCAATCAGGTCGCCGTTGCCATGGGCGACGATCCGGTTGGCCTGGTCCGAGCCGTGCACCTGGTTCGAGGCACCGGCGAGGGTCTCGGCATTTTCGATCGACTCGAGGGTCGTGTGGGTGCCCGGGGGAGAGCCGGCCCTGGCGGTGCGCAAGCCCAGCCGGCCATGCTTGAGATCGATGCTGTAGCCGATGTAGCGCGAAGGACTGGCGGGTTTTCCCAGCAACGTCAGTGTGTCCGTTCCGGCGCCACCGCGCAGGGCATGGTAGCGGGCCAGGACAGGGGTGGTCCTGAGGCACTCGCCGGCGCTGCTGAACTGGAACAGATCGTCCTTGTCACCACCGGTCAGGGTCTTGAGACCGTCGCCGTAACTGAAGTAATTGGGTTTGTCGCGGACACCGACAATGCTGTCGTTACCCCCACCGAGTTGCCAGAGGATGCCTTTGCTGGCGCCTTCGGTTCCTGCCACGCTGCCAGGCAATGACGACGGCAGGCCGTCGCGGGCGTCCACGCTGTCGTCTCCTTCGCGTAGCGTCGTTTCGTTGACCAGACGATAAGGTGACTCTGCCCGACGGGCATCCCATTGATGTTTCCAGTGTTTGACCGCCGTCAGTTCGATCTGGAACTGGCCGCTGACGATGGTTTGCACACTGTCCTTCAGTTCGCCGTCAAGCAGCGCGCGGGCGGCTTTTTCCTGGGCGTTGGCGTGGGCGCTGGTGGCTACGGCGATCTGATAGCGATCGAGGATATCCTGGTCCAGGGACATGCCCCAGAAGGCTTGCCAGCCGGAGCGCCAGCGTTCTCCCAGGCTCAGTTCGATATAGTCGTCGATGTCGTCGATCTGGCGTGCCGCGCCATAGATTCGCGCGCCGAGGATCAACACCATCCCGGCGACGATGCCCACCGGCCCGGCCGCGCCGAAACCGGCCAATGCCCCGGCGCCGAGGGCCAGGGACAGGCCGGCGCTGGTCAGGCTCAATGCCGCGCTGACGTAATGATCCTGGGCTTGCTTGCCCTCGGCCGCGGCCGCGTCGTTGAACGATTTGATCGCGTTGTACAGATCGAACGGCAGGGTCAGCACCGAACCCAGGAGGCCCGCGCTGCGCGCCAGTCCCTTGGCGACGCTGGTGGCGCAAAAGCCGTTGAAGACAAACCCGCCATGACGAATCATGGTTTGCGCGGTCTTGGCCAGACCGACCTCGACGGTCACCGAGCCGACTTCCGCGACAATACCGCCGACATTGACCGCCGCTTCTACCCGATCACCTTTCTTCAACGCCTCGAAAGTTCCCGTGATACCGCAGTAAAGGCCATAGGCCTGCATGCCGACACCGGCACTGGTCATGCTCCGGCTTTTGGCGCTATCGACCCAGCTCGGCTGCCGATCCGCTAGCGGCGGGGCGCGCAGGTCCAGTTGCTGGACCGAGTCGAGCAGCTTGCCGAGTTTGTGCAGGGCGGACTGCGGGTCGCTCCCCTCGGGCTCTTTGAGCAGGGCACCGGCGTTGATCGAACGTTGTGCGGCGATCTCGAACAGCAGGTGGGGAATGCTTTCAGGCTGGTTTTGCATGAGCGACAGGGTCATTTTCCCGACCTGGGTCGAGTCCAGTTGCAGCGCGTCGATAAACGACTGATCTGCCTGCTGGATATAGCGCCCACTGAGCGGTTGCCCCTCGAGCGTAGCGCCCATGGCCTGCAGCTGCATCCGACTGATGCTGAGCTCGCCGATACGCAGGGGGCCGAAGCGCTCGTCCTGTTTGCTCAGGTAGGCGAGTCGGTTCTGTTGCAGGCTGTCGGGCAGTCCGGTTGTGGTGGGCGGAGCAGCGGCAATATCCGACACGCGCATGCGCTGGGCGAGGGCATTCCGGGATGCGCTGGCATCTGTTGAAATCGACATAGGTAAAATCCATTTTTCCTGACGGCTGAAAGTGCTTCGTCGCACCGGGCTCCTGGTACTCAGGAAGACGGCAACGAAGGTGGATTCAGTATCCGGTCCATGGCGTCGGGGATGCGTTACATAGATATGGTGCGGGCGGGTTTATCGTCGAATGACCGGGAGGCAGGAACACGAAGGGGAGCCGAAGCTCCCCTTGAATGTGTTGTTGTATGCTCTTTTCTTGTTATTGAGGGGCGGTCTGTTGTTGTTTTTGTCAACCGTGACCCTTTCTCGCCGTTTAGGTGACCCCCATCCGGGGTCAAAGAGCAAACATATTTTTTTGAGCGCTGATCTGCTTTATCAGGTGATCCAACCAGTCCGTAGCTACCTTGAGGTAGTTTTATTGTTCTCTGTCCGGTTGCGGGTGACCCGAGGGTTCCCTGAAAGCACACCTTCTCCAAAAAAATCGGTTAGCTGCGTCTCTGCCGTGTTGTTTTTGTTATGTCAGAGTCGGTACGTCTTATTTTTATGGGTTTGCCGCTTTTTATTCTTGTTATGCAAGAGATATAGCAGGTGGCGTGCCAACTTTTTAAAATCCTTTAAAATCAATGGCTTGATATTTTTCGTGAACCTTCGGCAAAGGGCAGTGTCGTGAATCTGTTTCCGTGTTACTCGTTTATGTTTCCAGACGGTAACACCCGGACACATTCATCCCGCCTGCCGTGCCTTGGCGACCCGTGAGCCAGTAACACGTCCCAGCACCGCACAGATTTCCTGGCCGGCGAGGAGCAGCCGATCCAGGTCAACCCCGGTGTGAATGCCCAGGCCGTTGAGCATATAGAGCACGTCTTCGGTGGCGACGTTACCGCTGGCGCCCTTGGCGTAGGGGCAGCCGCCGAGGCCTGCGATGGAGCTGTCGAAGACCTGGATGCCTTCGAGCAGGCTGGCGTAGAGATTGGCCATGGCCTGGCCGTAGGTGTCGTGGAAATGCCCGGCGAGCTTTTCCCGGGGGACGCTGGCCGAGACCACCTCGAACATCCTCCGGGTGGCGCCCGGGGTGCCGGTGCCGATGGTGTCGCCCAGGGACACTTCGTAGCAGCCCATGGCATACAGCTCGCGGGCCACGACGGCGACCTGTTCGGCGGCGACCGGGCCTTCATAGGGGCAGCCGAGCACGCAGGACACGTAGCCGCGCACCGTCACACCGTGCTGGCGGGCGGCATCCATGATCGGCACGAAACGTTCGAGGCTTTCACGGATGGAACAGTTGATATTGCGTTGGGAAAAGGCTTCGGACGCGGCGGCGAATACCGCCACCTCCTTGACCCCGGCGGCCACGGCGTCTTCGAAACCGTGCAGGTTGGGGGCCAGGGCGCCGTAGGTGACCCCGGGCTTGCGCTGGATCCGGGCAAAGACCTCGGCGGAACCGGCCATCTGCGGTACCCATTTGGGTGAGACGAAGCTGCCGACTTCGATGTAGCCCAGGCCCGCGTCGGTGAGGCGGTCCACCAGGCGGACCTTGTCGGCCACGCTGATGGGTTGGGCTTCGTTCTGCAGGCCGTCGCGGGGACCGACTTCGATCAGGCGTACGTGGCTGGGTAGTGACATGGGGATACCTTTGCGCAAAGAGGGGGGGTGGGAGCCGGCTGGTCGGAACGCCGCGCCGCGGCGATGGCGTCGGTACAGGCAACGCAGGGTTCGAGGGCCCCATCGCCGGCAAGCCGGCTCCTACAGGGGGATCTGGGTTTCAAGGGTCTGTGCCAGGGCCTGATGGCAGCGCTCCTCGGCGGTGTCGAGTTCCAGCTGCATCTGCTCGATATCGAGCAGTTGCTGCTCCAGCTGCGCCCGACGCTCGGTGATTTTCGCCAGCATGCTGTTGAGCTGCTTCTGGTTGCCGCTGCTGGGGTCGTAGAGCTCGATCAACTCGCGGCATTCGGCCAGGGAAAAGCCGATGCGCTTACCGCGCAGAATCAGTTTCAGGGTCACCTTGTCCCGGGCCGAGTAGATGCGTTCCAGGCCCTTTCGTTCAGGGCTGAGCAGGCCTTGCTCTTCATAGAAACGAATGGCCCGGGTGGTGATGTCGAGCTCGCGAGCGAGATCGGAAATGCTGTAGGTCTGGCTGCTCATGAAAGCGCTCGAGAAAGGTCATGGCGCTAAGCTAAAGGCTGCTTGACGTAAACGTCAAGCAGATCAGGCTTGATGTAGGAGCGAGCTTGCTCGCGATGGTGGCCCCGACACCGTGCTTGTGTGGGAGCGGAGCTTGCCCGCGAAGCTTTTAGCGATCTTAAGGCCGCCTTCGCGGGCAAGCTCCGCTCCCACAGGGCATGCATTCAGATTGCATTGCCCTCTGGCTCAGGCCTTGTCGAGTTTCTTCTCATGGGCGGTGACCTGCTGGCACAGCTCGATCATCTGCTCGCGCATCCAGCGATTGGCCGGATCCTGGTCGGTGCTTTCGTGCCAATAGAGGTGGGTTTCCACCGGCGGCACGTCATTGACTGGTAACTGGAAGTAATGCAGGTCATGGCGGCGGGCGAAGCGCTCCGGCACGGTCATGACCATGTCGGTCTGCTGCAACACCTGCGAGGCCATCAGGTAATGCTGCGAACGCAGGGCGATCTTGCGCTGGATGCCCATCTTGCCCAGGGCCAGGTCGACATAGCCCAGGCCATTGCGCCGGCTGGAGATATGGATGTGGGTCAGCCCCATGTAATCGTCCAGGGTCAGCTTGTCCTTGCCGGCCAGCGCATGGCCCTTGCGCATGGCACAGACATAGCGGTCTTCCATCAGCTTGACATGCCGCACCTGCGGGTCGGTGTTGAGCGGCGCGTCGACGGCGAAATCGATACGCCCGGCGGCCAGCTCCTTGGTGGTCTCGCGGCGCTTGGAGAGGAAGCTCTCGATCGCCACCGTCGGTGCCAGGCGGCGCAGGCGCTGGAACAGCGGCGGCAGAATCACCGCCTCGGTCAGGTCGGTCATGCTGATGCGGTAGGTCTTGTTCGCCTGCAATGGGTTGAAGATCCGGCTTTCCTGCACCGAAATACGCAGCAGCGAGAGGGCATTGCGCACCGGGCCGATGATGTTCTGGGCCATTGGCGTCGGCACCATGCCCTGGGCGGTACGCACGAACAGCGGGTCGTTGAAGGTCTCGCGCAAGCGGGCCAGAGCGTTGGACACCGCCGGTTGGGTGATGCCGACGATCTGCCCGGCGCGGGTCAGGTTGGCTTCGGTATAGATGGCGTCGAAGACGATGAAAAGGTTGAGGTCGACCTTGCTCAGATTCATTTCGCGGCGCTCTTATTGTTAGGGTTCGATCAACCGATCATATATCGGTGATGAATGTTAATACACGCCGAGAATAGCTTTGGTAAATTTTCGTAGCTGAACTAGCATCGATTTCATGACCCCGACCACCTACTCAAGAAGGTAGCTGCCCATGGATTTCGCTTATTCGCCCAAGGTTCAGGAACTGCGTGAACGTGTGACCGCGTTTATGGACGCTTATGTGTATCCGGCCGAACCAGTGTTCGAACGCCAGGTCGCCGAAGGCGATCGCTGGCAGCCCACCGCGATCATGGAAGAGCTCAAGGCCCGCGCCAAGGCCGAAGGTCTGTGGAACCTGTTCCTGCCGGAGTCCGAACTGGGCGCCGGCCTGACCAACCTGGAATATGCCCCCCTGGCGGAAATCATGGGCCGCTCGCTGCTCGGGCCGGAGCCGTTCAACTGCTCGGCGCCGGACACCGGCAATATGGAAGTGCTGGTGCGTTATGCCAATGAAGAACAGAAGCAGCGCTGGCTGGAGCCGCTGCTGCGCGGCGAGATCCGCTCCGCGTTCGCCATGACCGAGCCGGACGTGGCCTCGTCCGACGCCACCAATATGGCCGCCCGCGCCGAGCGCCAGGGTGATGAGTGGGTGATCAACGGCAAGAAGTGGTGGACTTCCGGTGCTTGCGATCCGCGTTGCAAGATCCTGGTGTTCATGGGCCTGAGCAACCCGGATGCGCCGCGTCACCAGCAGCACTCGATGATTCTGGTACCGGTGGATACCCCCGGGGTGAAGATCGTTCGTCCATTGCCGGTGTTCGGTTACGACGACGCCCCCCACGGTCACGCCGAGGTGCTGTTCGAGAACGTGCGGGTGCCTTACGAAAACGTGCTGTTGGGCGAGGGCCGTGGTTTCGAGATCGCCCAGGGTCGCCTTGGCCCGGGCCGGATTCACCACTGCATGCGTTCCATCGGCATGGCCGAGCGGGCGTTGGAGCTGATGTGCAAACGCGCGGTCAACCGTACTGCGTTTGGCCGGCCGTTGGCCCGCCTGGGCGGTAATATCGACAAGATCGCCGATTCGCGGATGGAGATCGACATGGCGCGCCTGCTGACCCTGAAGGCGGCCTTCATGATGGACACCGCCGGTAACAAGGTGGCGAAAAGCGAAATCGCGCAGATCAAGGTAGTGGCGCCGAACGTGGCTTTGAAGGTGATCGACCGGGCGATCCAGATCCACGGTGGGGCCGGGGTTTCCAACGACTTCCCACTGGCCTATATGTACGCCATGCAACGAACCCTGCGCCTGGCCGACGGCCCGGATGAAGTGCACCGGGCGGCGATCGGCAAATACGAGATCGGCAAATATGTGCCGCGCGAGATGATGCGCTCGGAACGCTGAGACCTGCGTCTGTAGGAGCTGGCTTGCCAGCGATGAGGCCGGTGAGGGCGATGCAAGTCTCAAGGGCCTCATCGCCGGCAAGCCGGCTCCCACACATGTCGCCGTGCTCTGAGAGTGCCGCTCTCAGTAAACCCAGACCTCGACCCGGCGGTTCTTGATGCGGCCTTCATCCGCGGTGTTGGCCGCCACCGGCATCTGCGCACCGAGGCCCTGGATATCGCGAAACACCACGCCGCCCTTCACCAGTTCCCGACGTACCGCCATGGCCCGCAGCTTGGACAGCAGGGCGGCGCGGGCCGGATCGTTCTTGGCGTCGCCAAAGCCCACCAGGGTCACCTGTTTGTTCAGCTTACCCTGGGCATGCAGGTAATCCAGGACCCGCAGCACATCCTGGCGAGCCTTGTTGTCCAGGCTGGCGCTACCTTCCTCGAAGCGAAAATTCACCGACAGCCGCTGCGCCTCTTTCGCCAGTGCCTGGTATTCCGGCGACATTGCCGGGCCGGGAGTCACTGGCATGGCTTGCACCGTCTGCGCGACAAACCCGTTGCCGGCGACAATCGCCTGGCCCGCCGGGCTTTGCGCGAAGCGCACCAGGGACACGGCCCAAGGGTTCTGGCGGTTGGGCGGCAAGTAGAAGAACAGTCGCCGCGACAGCGGATAATCCTCGGTGGCAATCAGGCTGGCGAGGGGCAGCATCGCTTGCGAATCGCCATCGACGATGGCCAGGGCCTTGGCCTGGCGCACATAGGGCAGGCCGATAAAACCGATCCCCTGGTGATCCTGGCTGACCGCGTCGGACAACTGTTCGCTGGATTCGAAACGCTGGGCGCCAGTGGCCAGGGATTTGCCGTGACGGGCCAGTACCAGTTCCTTGAAGGTGTCCCAGGTCCCGGACTTTTCATCGCGGGCATAGAGGTGAATGGCACCGCCGATCCCGCCCAGTTCTTCCCAGGTTTTCACTTCGCCGGAAAAGATGCTTGCCAGCTCTTCGGTGTTCAGTCGGCTCAACGGGTTTTGTGGGTGCAGGATAATCGCCACGCCGTCGATGGCGATGACTTGCTCGGCGTCGGGGTTTTTCAGATCGCCGAGGCTGGCGAGGTCAGTCAGTTCCGCCTCCTTGATGGGGCGTGAGGAGGCGGCGAGGTCCGCGGTAGCGGCTTTCAGGGCGCTGAAACCGGTGCTGGAGCCATGGGCGGCGACTTCGACCCGCACCCGGCGCCCTTGTTCGGTGGTGGCAAGCACGCGCTGTTCGTTGTCCTTGCCGGTATTGGCCAGGTGTACGCCGTGCAGGCCCTGTTCTTCGAGCCAGCCCTTGACCAGCGCCGGCCCGAGGTCGGCGCCGATGGTGTTGGAGCCCTGGATGCGCAGCGCCGGGCCGTCGTCGGGCGGCGCGGGCAGGGCCGCCAGGGTCAGGGCGGGGAGACCGCAGAGGATCAGCAGTGAGAGCGCGCGCAGCATGGGGCCTGCACCTTTTGTGGGTCAGAGTGCTGCAAGAATAAGTCAGTCGGGTTGCAGCTAAATGACAGGGTGGGGTGAGCCATCTGTAGCGGTGATGGTGTTTGTTCTGGCCTCTTCGCGGGCAAGCTCCGCTCCCACAGGGACCGAGTCACACCGCAAACTCTCGGTCAGCCCCGGACATTGTGGGAGCGCAGCTTGCCCGCGAAGAGGCCCTCAAGCCCGAACGCCGAATCAGCCCAGTTCCAGCCAGATCGGCGCATGGTCGGAAGGCTTTTCCATGCCGCGCAATTCATAGTCAACCCCACCGGCCTTGACCCGTGACAGCAAACCATTCGAGGCCATGATCACGTCGATCCGCAGGCCACGCTTGGGCTCGTCTTCAAAACCGCGGCTGCGGTAGTCGAACCAGCTGAAGCGGTCATTCACCTCGGGGTACAGGTGCCGGAAGCTGTCCACCAAGCCCCAGTTCTTCAGGCGGGCCAGCCATTCACGCTCTTCCGGCAGGAAGCTGCACTTGCCGGTTTTCAGCCAGCGCTTGGCGTTGTCGGCACCGATGCCGATATCGCAGTCTTCCGGGGAGATATTGATATCGCCCATCACCACCAGCGGCTGGTCCTGCTTGAACTGGCTTTCCAGCAGCTGTTGCAGGTCCTGGTAGAAGCGTTCCTTGGCCGGGAACTTGGTCGGATGGTCGCGGCTTTCGCCCTGGGGGAAGTAGCCGTTCATGATGGTCACCGGCGTGCCGTTTTCATCGGCGAAGGTGCCCCAGATAAAACGCTTCTGGGCTTCCTCATCGTCGCCCTCGAAACCCTTGTGCAGGCTCAGCGGCGCCTGGCGCGAGAGCAGTGCCACGCCGTAATGGCCTTTCTGACCATGAAAATGCACGTGGTAACCCAGGGCTTCGACTTCGGCCTGTGGAAACTGCTCATCGCAGACCTTGGTTTCCTGCAGGCCGATAACGTCCGGTTGGTGTTTCTCGATCAGCGCCGCCAACTGATGGGGCCGGGCGCGCAAGCCGTTGATGTTGAACGAGACGATTTTCATGGGCGGCAATCCTGGCAAAACAGCGATGCTAGCCGACAAGTCCGGCGACGGCCAGCGTGGCGGGAGTACCGATGCACTGCTAACGTTCTCTCAAATCGTCGCGGCAGGCGCCGCGGCCAGGGAGATGGATCGCCATGTCGGATCTGCCAGAGATCACCGCCCAAATCCATTTGCTCGACGGCGGTTATTCACGGGAAGCGCGTTCCCTGTTGTACCAGGCCTATCGGCATGAGCCGACTTTTGCCTATCTGTTCGAGGCCGAGCGCCCGGGCTACGAGCAGCGGGTCCGGGCCACGGTGCGCGAGCGGGTCAAGCAGCACTTTCTCGAGGATCTGCCGGCCATCGGGCTGCTGGTCAACGACCGCCTGATCGGCATTGCGCTGATCGCCCCGCCACAGCGTCGCCTGGACATTACCGAAAGCTGGGTCTGGCGCATGCGCATGGTGCTGAGCACCGGTTTTCGCTGTACCCGCCGTTACCTGGAGTACCAGCAGGCGGTGCTGGCGAGTCTGCCGTCGGATTCGGTGCATGTGCTGCCGTTGCTGGGTATCCACCCGCAATTTCAGGGCCAGCAATATGGTGAGCAACTGCTGACGGCGGTGCACAATTGGTGCGCCGAGGACCCGCACTCCCAAGGCGTGGTGCTCGATACCGGCAACCCGCGCTATCTTGAGTTCTACAAGCGCCAGGGCTATGAGGACATTGGTGAGGTGGCGGTGGGACCGATCCGCGAGCACGTGTTTTATCACGCCAATCCACAGGTGTTACAAACAGCAATGGCTTGACTGTCGAACTTTCCGGTCGGTTTCGCGTTCTATGACGGCCTTAACCCAGCCCGTGATAGCATCCGCGCCTATGATGTTTCCCCTAAGATTGACCGGCGGTTTGCTCCTGCTTTGTTGCAGCATCGCGGCCCTGGCGCAAAGTGAACTCGATGTACGGGTCAAGCCGGCGAATGACGAGTTGAAGGCCAATGTGGAAGGCTACATTGGCAGCCTCGGTAACCGTGGCGAAAATGCCCTGCGACGTTTCAGCCGCGGTGCGCAGGAGCAGGCACGCAAGGCCGCCCAGGCGCTCGGCTATTATCAGCCGCGGATCGAGACTGAAGTCGAAGCCGGCAAGACGCCCCGGCTGATCCTCAGCATCGACCCCGGCGAACCGGTGCACCTGCGCAACGTCACCGTGCGCATCGAAGGCCCGGCCGCCAGCCTCAAGGCTTTCCGGGTGCCCAAGAGTGACACCCTGAAACCCGGTGCCGTGCTCAACCATGGGCACTACGAGGACGCCAAGCGGCTGATCCTCAACCAGGCCTCGCGCTACGGATTCTTCAGCGGACGCTTTATCAGTCAGAAGCTGATCGTCGATCCCCAGGCGGGCATCGCCGATATCGAGCTGATCTATGACAGCGGTCCGCGCTATTCCCTGGGTCCGGTGCATTTCGCCGGTGACACCCCCTTCGACGAAGACCTGCTGCATCGCATGGTGCCGTTCAAGGCCGGAACCCCTTACGATTCCGAACTGATTGCCGAGCTCAACCAGGCCCTGCAATCGAGCGGCTACTTCGAAGGCGTGCGGGTGGACGCGGCCCCGATGGCGGCCAAGGAGCAGGTGATTCCGGTGGAGGTTCAGCTCGATACCCGCAAGCCGCGCACCATGGGCCTGGGCCTGGGGTATTCGACTGACGTCGGGCCCCGCGTCAAGGCCAACTGGACCCGCCACTGGGTCAATGCCCAGGGTGACAGCTACGGCATTGAAAGCGAGGTGTCCGCGCCCCGGCAGAATATCGGCCTCTGGTACGACCATCCGCTGGACCCGCCGCTCACCGACAAGCTGCGTTGGGCCGCCGGCTACCAGTACGAAGAAATCGCCAATACCGACAGCCTGAGCAAGTTGTTCACCATCGGCCCGGAATGGCACAGCAAATTACCCAGCGGCTGGCAGCGTGTGATTTCGCTCAAGTGGCAGCGTGAGGAGTATCGCCTCGGCGATGACTCGGGCCTGAGTACTTTGCTGATGCCAGGCATCAATTATTCTTACCTGCGCAGCGACAACCGTATCGATCCGCACCACGGCTATCGTCTGGAGTTCGACAGCAAGGTCGCCAAGGAAGGCCTGGCCTCGGACAATAACCTGTTGTACGGCACGGCGACGCTCAAGGGCTTGACCACGGTCTGGGATAACCATCGCTTCCTTGGTCGGATCCAGTTCGGTGGCAGCGCCACCAACGGCTACAGGAACGTGCCGCCGTCCCTGCGTTTCTTCGCCGGTGGCGACCAGAGCGTGCGCGGCTACGACTACCAGAGCCTGTCGCCGGAAAACGCCGAGGGTGACCGCGTCGGTGGGCGCTACATGGTGGCCGGCAGTCTTGAATACCAATATTCCATCGCCGAGAAATGGCGGGTCGCGACCTTCGTCGACCAGGGCAACTCGTTCAACACCCTGGACTTGCCAAGCCTCAAGACCGGCGTCGGCATCGGCGTGCGCTGGGTTTCGCCGGTGGGGCCGATCCGCCTCGACCTGGCCCATGCGCTGGACGATCCCGGCGGTATCCGTTTGCACTTTTCCATGGGGCCTGAGTTGTGAAGCGGGGTTTGAAAGTACTCGGCCTGGCGGTTGTCTTGCTGATCCTGCTGTTGCTGGTGTCGTTGGGGTTGCTGTTGGGAACCCAGGTCGGCAGTCGTTGGGCGTTGGCGCAAGTGCCGGGCTTGAGCGTGGAAAATTTCCAGGGCCATTTGGGTGGCCAGTGGCGTGCCGATTATTTGCTCTGGCAACAAGGCGCTAATCGGGTCGAATTGCAGCAGCCGCGTTTCAATTGGTCACCGCTGTGCCTGACGCACTTTGTGCTGTGTGTCGATCAGTTGGAAGTCGATCGGGTCGAGCTGCGGTTCGAACCGGGCGCGCCGGCCGAGAGCGGGCCGCTGAGCTTGCCGACGCTGAAATTGCCGGTGGCGATCGAGTTGCGCCAGGTGCGTATCGGCAGCCTGTGGCTCGATGGCAGCGAGCAGCTCAAGGAGTTGCAACTGGCCGCGCACTGGACCGCCCAGGGCTTGCAGATCGATACCGTGCATCTGCGGCACGATGACCTCAGCCTGGACCTGTCCGGGCTGCTGCAACCGAGCGGCGACTGGCCACTGACGGCCGAGGGCAAGTTGCTGTTGCCGGCGCCGGGCGGCGTGCCTTGGGCCCTGGCGCTGGAGGTGCAGGGCGATCTGCTCAAGACCCTCAAGCTCAAGGCCAACAGCAGCGGTTATCTGCAGGGCCAACTGACCGGCGAACTGGAGGCCCTGGCCGAGCACCTGCCGGCCCGGGTGCGAATCAGTGCCGATGGCTTCAAGGCCAGCGCCGATTTGCCCGATACCTTGCAACTCAATCAGCTTGAACTCACGGGCAGCGGCAACCTGAAAGACGGTTATCAGCTCCAGGGCAAAGCCGTGCTGCCGGCCGAACAAGGCTCCGTCGACCTGAACCTGCAAGCTCGGGTCGATGCGCAGGGCGCACAGATCGCCGCGCTGGACCTGACGGCCGATGCCAGGCAGCGGCTGAAACTCAGCGCCGAACTGGACTGGCAGAAGGGCTTCAGCGCCGATGCCAAGGTCGACTGGCTGGACTTCCCCTGGCACCGCCTGTACCCGCTGATCGAGGAGCCGGCGGTCAAGGCACGGACCCTGATCGGCGAAGTGCATTACCGCGATGGCAACTACCTGGGCTATGTCCAGGCCGACCTCGACGGCCCGGCGGGCAAGTTCAGCCTGCTGACGCCGTTCAGTGGCGACCTGAAACAGATCGCCCTGCCGCAGCTTGAACTGACGGCGGGGCAGGGCAAGGCCAGCGGGCACCTGAACCTGCAATTTGCCGACGGTATCGCCTGGGACAGCGCGTTGGACCTCAGTGCACTCAACCCGGCGTACTGGCTGGCGGAGTTGCCCGGGACCCTGGCTGGGCCGCTGCGCAGCAAGGGCGAATTGAAGAACCAGCAGCTTGTCCTTGAGGCCAATATCGACCTCAAGGGCAAACTGCGCGGGCAACCGGCGCAGCTCCAGGCCAAGGCCAGCGGCAAAGGCGCGCAATGGACCCTCGGCGCCCTGGATATCCGCCTGGGCGACAACCGCATCCAGGGCAGCGGCAGTCTGCAACAACGCCTGGCCGGGCAGCTCGATCTCAACCTGCCGCGCCTGGGCCAGCTCTGGCCGCAATTGCGTGGGCAGGTCAAAGGTCGAGTCGATCTCGCCGGCAGCCTCAAGGCGCCGCAAGGCAAGGTCAGCCTGCACGGCCAGCAACTGCTGTTCGCCGATAACCGCCTGCGGGACTTCAGTCTCGAGGCCAACCTCGACAGCGCCCAACGGGGCCGGTTGGACCTCAAGGGCGACGGTATCCAGGTCGGCGACACGGCCCTGGGCACCCTGACCTTGCAAGGGCAGGGCGATCTCAAGCGTCAGCAGGCGCAACTCGATCTGCAAGGGCCGCTGTTGAAGCTGGCCCTGGACCTGGACGGCGCCCTCGACAAAGGCAACTGGCGCGGACGCCTGGTCTCCGGCGATGTACAGACCGGCGGCCAGGACTGGAAACTGCAGAATCCGGCCAAACTCGAATACCTCGCCGATGGCCGGCTGAACTTCGGCAGCCACTGCTGGCTGTCGGGGCAGGCCAGCCTCTGTGGCGAGGATCAGCGGCTGATGCCCGAGCCGCGTTTGCGTTATCACCTCAAGCAGTTTCCCCTGGAGAGCCTGGGGCAATGGTTGCCCCGCGACTTCGCCTGGCAGGGCCGGCTCAATGCCGATCTGCAACTGGACCTGCCGGCCAGCGGCCCCAAGGGGCAGATCATGATCGATGCCAGCGGCGGCACCTTGCGCCTGCGCGAACGGCGCAAGTGGCTGGATTTCCCCTACGAGACCCTCAAACTGACCAGCAACCTGACCCCGCGACGGGTCGACACGCTGGTGGATTTTCGCGGTGGCAAACTCGGCGAACTGATGCTCCAGGCGCAGATCAATCCTCTGGTGAAGAATAAGCCCCTGACTGGCGATTTCCGCCTCAGTGGCCTCGACCTCAGCGTGGCCCGGCCGTTCGTGCGTAAGGTCGAGACCCTGGCCGGGCGCCTGGATGGCAGCGGGCGTTTGTCTGGTGGCTTGCTGGCGCCCAAGGTCAACGGCAACCTGACCCTGAGTGGCGGCGAGATTTCCGGCGCGGAAGTGCCCACCACGGTCAAGGACTTGCAGGTACAGGCGCAGATTGCCGGGGAAAACGTCCAGCTCAAGGGCCGTTGGACCGGCGGCGATGCCGGGCACGGCAGCCTCAGCGGGCACATCGACTGGACCGATGCGCTGCAGCTGGAATTGGCGATCAAGGGCTCGCAGTTGCCGGTCAGCGTCGAGCCCTATGCGGCGCTGGAAGTGGCACCGGACCTGACGCTGTCGATGCACGGCGACAAGCTGGCGATTGCCGGCAAGGTCCATGTGCCCAAGGGCGCGATCACCGTGCGTGAGCTGCCGCCGTCGACGGTCAAGGTCTCGGACGACACGGTGATCGTCGGCCATCAGACCGAAGCGGGCAAGACGCCGCTGACGATGTCCATGGATATCGACGTGCTGGTGGGGGAGGACAAGCTCAGCTTCAACGGCTTCGGCCTGAGCGCCGACTTGCAGGGGCAGGTGCATATCGGTGACAACCTCGACACCCGTGGCGAGCTGCGGCTCAACGACGGACGCTACAGTGCCTATGGCCAGCGCCTGACCATCCGCCGGGCACGGTTGCTGTTTGCCGGGCCCATCGATCAGCCTTATCTGGATATCGAGGCGATTCGCCAGACCGGTGACGTGATCGCCGGTATTCGCTTGAGCGGCAGTGCTGAACAACCGACCACGCAGATTTTCTCGGAACCGGCCATGAGCCAGGAGCAGGCGCTGTCCTACCTGGTGTTGGGGCGGCCGTTGAGCACCACCGGCGAAGACAGCAATATGCTGGCCCAGGCGGCGTTGGGCTTGGGTTTGATGGGCAGTTCCGGATTGACCGGCGACCTGGCGAAGAACCTGGGTATCGAGGATTTTGCCCTCGATACCCAGGGCAGTGGCAGCAGCACGGCGGTGGTGGCCAGCGGCAAGATCAGCGAGAAGCTGAGCTTGCGCTATGGGGTGGGGGTGTTCGAACCGGCCAATACCATCGCCTTGCGCTATCTGTTGAGCAAGCGCGTGTATCTGGAGGCGGCGAGTGGCGTGGCCAGTTCCCTGGATATTTTCTACAAGCGCGATTTTTGAGGAATGGCACTCATTCCCGATGTTGGAGAGACGGTTGTATGGGAGCGGAGCTTGTATGGGCGGTGAGCTGGAGCTTTTGTGGGAGCGGAGCTTGCCCGCGAAGAGGCCCTTGAGGCCGCTAAAAGCTTCGCGGGCAAGCTCCGCTCCCACATTAGGTGCCGTTGTGTTCTCGTGGTCAGGGTTCTACGGACGGCTGCTCAGCGATTGAGGCCCTGCATCACCGCTTCCGGATAACGCAGCCCCGCCGTGACACCCGCCGGGAAAATCGCCTCCAGGGCCTGCAACTCGGCCGGGCTCAGCTTCACATCCAATGCCGCCACGTTCTCTTCCAGGTACTTGCGCTGCTTGGTCCCGGGAATCGGGATCAGGTAGTCGCCCTGGGCCAATACCCAGGCCAGCGCCAGTTGCCCGGCCGTCACGCCTTTTTCCGCGGCCAATGCCTGGACCTGCTCCACCAGCCGCAGGTTGCGGGCGAAGTTCTCGCCCTGGAAGCGCGGGCTGAACCGACGATAGTCATCGGCGGCAAAGTCGTCCGGGCTCTTCAGCGCGCCGGTCAGGAAACCGCGCCCCAATGGGCTGTAGGGCACAAAGGCAATCCCCAGGCGTTGGCAGGCGGCCAGGCAGCCGTTGTCCTCCTGGTCGCGGCTCCACAACGAGTATTCGCTTTGCAGGGCACTGATCGGATGCACTCGATGGGCCCGCTCCAGGGTCTCGGCCGAGGCCTCGCTCAAACCCAGGTAACGAACCTTGCCGGCCTTGACCAGCTCGGCCATGGCGCCGACGGTTTCCTCAATGGCCACGTCCGGGTCGATGCGGTGCTGGTAGTACAGGTCCAGGGTCTCCACGCCGAGGCGCTTGAGGGTGCCATCGATGGCCGTGCGAATGTATTCCGGCTTGCCGCTGACCCCTCGGTACGCCGGCTTGGCCGGGTCACGCAGGATGCCGAACTTGCTGGCCAGGAACACCTGCTCGCGTTTGCCGGCGATGGCTTGGCCGATCAGTTCTTCGTTGCTGTGGGGGCCGTACATGTCGGCGGTATCGAGCAGGGTCACGCCCAGCTCCAGGGCTCGATGCAGGGTCGCGGTGGCTTCGCGGGTGTCACTGCCGGTGGTATAGAAATCGGTCATGCCCATGCAGCCGAGGCCGATGGCGGAGACCTGCGGGCCGTTCTTGCCGAGTTGACGAGTGTGCATGGTGTGGCTCCTGTGGGATTTCCTGCAGTGTGGACCTCGACAAAAGCGCGATAAACCGGCTAAAAGCACTATCACTATTCGTAAAATCCCAATAATGGAGGGCCGATGGATCGCTTCCACGCCATGCGGGTCTTTACCCGAATCGTCGAACTGGGCGGTTTCGCCAAGGCCGCCGACAGCCTGCAAGTGCCCCGGGCCTCGGTGACGGTGCTGGTCAAACAACTGGAAGCGCATCTGGGCGTGCAGTTGCTGCACCGCACCACCCGCCAGGTCAGCACCACCCTCGATGGCGCGGCCTATTACCAGCGCTGCGTGCGGTTGCTGGCCGACCTGGAGGAAACCGAGGCGGTGTTTTCCACGGCTCGAGAGAATCCGCGCGGCACCCTGCGGGTCGATATGCCGGCGGGTATCGGCCGCTTGATCGTGATCCCGGTATTGCCTGAGTTCACCGAGCGTTATCCGCTGATCGAGTTGGAAATCGGCCTGAATGACCGGCCGGTGGAGCTGATCCGCGACGGTATCGATTGCGTGCTGCGTGGCGGCCTGGCCCTTGACGATTCGCTGGTGGCCCGGCCGTTGGTGCGGGTCGAGCAAGTGACCTGTGCCAGTCCGGCCTATATCGAACGCATGGGCATGCCGACCTCGCTGGCGGATCTGGCGGGGCATCGGATGGTCGAGTATTTTTCCAGCGTGACCGGCAAGCGCTTCGGATTGGAGTTCCAGCACGACGGGCAATTGCAGGCGATCGACCTGCCCAAGCGGCTCTCGGTCAGCAGTGCCGACGGTTACCTGGCGGCGTGTGAAGCCGGTTATGGGCTGGTGCAGATTCCCTACTACCACGTGGTCGAACAGCTGCGCAGTGGCCAGTTGTGCGAAGTGTTGCGCGAGTACCCTGCGCCCGGATTGCCATTGAGCGCGATGTATCCGCCGCATCGACAGATGTCGGCGCGGGTACGGGTGTTTGTCGATTGGCTGGTGGAGATCTGTACCCGACCGGGTAACGGGTTTGGGCGGTGAGGGGACGGTTGATTACCGTCCCCGGTAGCGGCGATCAGCGGCGATAGTAGCCGCCACCACCATAGTAACGATGGCCATGATCGTGCCAGCCTCCATCACCGGGAAGGATGATGCAACCGCTCAGGGACATAACGATCAGCAGGGGAATCAGCAGTGTGATTCGACGAAACATGGATAAATCCTCATGGGTGAAGCCGGGAAGCTAAAACATTTCCCCGGCTGTAATATGAGACCCCGTTTGTGTCGTTTCATTCATCGGCCTTTGTAGGTCGTTGGTATGTATTCTGATACAAACTGGATACATTGACGGCTTCAGGCTTTAACTTTCAGGAATAGGTAATGACTCAATCGCAGCGCTTGAAATACTCGATTCTGATTTCCCTGGTGGTGCTGGGGATCATGTTCGGCCTGTCCTATCTGCAAAACACCGGGGTCATCAGCGAGAAGCTGTTCCAGTACATCGCCATTGGCGTGGCGGTGCTCGTGGTGGTAATCAACGGTGTGATGCGACGCAAGGTCAAGCCCTGAACTCAGTTGCCGAGATCCGCGGCCTGCGGCGTGGCGTCCTGTAACGCCAGGATCGCGGTCGCATCCGGGTGCAGGCTGTAGCTCTTGTCCGCGTTGAGTACCACGACGCCCTCGCTGCACAGGCGCTTGAGCACCTCGCGCACGCTGAGGAAGGACAAGGGAATGCCCAGTTCCAGCAAATAGCTGTGAACCCCGCGCACACCCAACCGACGATTGTCTTCGCCGGCGCTCAGCAGGGCGTCGATGACTTTGAGCCGGATCAGGCTGGTGCGTAAACCGAAGTGTTTGAGCAACTGACGGATGCGGTTATTGCCGCCGCGTTCGGCAGGTTTGGCCAACATGGCGCCCGAGCTGTAGGAAGGATCGCGTTGCAAAGAATTACCGTCCGTTGACCTGTGCTGGTCGTACATGCAAAAACTCCTTTTCAAAGTCTGATCAGGAATGTGATGTCGGCTCTCCTGGATAAGGACGAGCGAGACGGATAAATCATGAAGCCTCGAATGTAGAAAATTTGTCGGTATCCGGTCACAGACAGGTGATAGCACCTGGATATCCCTCAAGTTTCATCTTCAGACTCGTCCTTGCTGGGCAATGGGCGGGTAGAGGGTGTCTTGTCTTTCCTTGAGCGTGATATTTATCCTGTTCATATCATTCAGTTCTGAAAGTGGCTTTATTCATGACCCGGGCTGCCATGACAATCGGCACCACACCTTCATGGAGTTCATGTCATGCCCAAGTCCATCGTTGCCGCGCTGCAAATCGGTTCCCTGCCGGGAGGCAAGGGAGACACCCTGGAACAGATCCTTGGCTATGAGCGCGCGATCATCGACGCCGGCGCCTGCCTGGTGGTGATGCCCGAAGCCTTGCTGGGTGGCTACCCCAAGGGCGAAACCTTCGGCACCCAGTTGGGTTATCGGTTGCCCGAGGGCCGTGAGGCTTTCGCTCGTTATCACGCCAATGCCATCGATGTACCGGGCGCCGAGACCGACGCCCTGGCGCAGTTGTCCGCCCGCACCGGGGCGAGCCTGGTGCTCGGGGTCATCGAGCGCGCGGGGTCTACCTTGTATTGCACGGTGCTGTTCTTCGAGCCCCAGGCTGGACTGGTGGCCAAGCACCGCAAGCTGATGCCTACCGGCACCGAGCGGCTGATCTGGGGCAAGGGCGATGGTTCGACCTTGCCCGTGGTAGAGGGCAAGGCCGGGCGGATCGGTTCGGCGGTCTGTTGGGAAAACTACATGCCGCTGCTGCGCACGGCCATGTATGCCAAGGGCGTTGAGGTCTGGTGTGCGCCGACGGTGGATGAGCGGGAGATGTGGCAGGTCACGATGCGCCATATCGCCTGTGAAGGCCGCTGCTTCGTGGTCACCGCCTGCCAGGTGCAGCCTTCGCCAGAGGACCTGGGCATCGAGGTGGCCAACTGGCCGGCGCAGCGGCCGTTGATCAACGGTGGCAGCCTGATTGTCGGGCCCATGGGCGAGGTGTTGGCCGGGCCCTTGGTCGGCCAGGCGGGCCTGTTGAGCGCGCAGATCGACACCGAGCAACTGGTCCGCGCCCGCTATGACTTCGACGTCACCGGCCACTACGCGCGCCCGGATGTGTTCGAGTTGCAGGTGGACGAGCGGGCCAAACCTGGCGTGCGCTTTATCCAGGATTGATCAACGCGAGCGTTGCCACTCTTCGCCGCTGCCCAGAGATTGCCGGGCATCGGCGATCTGGTTGAGCGGAACATTATTTTGACGCGCCCGATAGTAATGGTCGTTATATTGACGGTCCGCGACGATTACCTACACTTGATTATCACCTGCTACAGCATTTTTCGCAGTCCGTTGGTTTTTCTACGTTAAGGAGAAGACAAATGGCTCGCTCGAAAAAATGGTGGTGGGGTTTACCGTTACTCGCTTTGCTGTGGTTGGCTGCACTTTGGATAACAACGCCTGAAGTCGAACAGGATTTGCAGACCCGCGTGGGGAGTGCAATTGATCGTGCTCCCGTTGCTGTCGCCGGACGTGACGTGACCCTGCCCAATGCAACATCACAAACCCGTGACACGGCTGATCAAACCTATGGTGTCAGACAAGTTGTCGGCACCCTGGGCGAACAGCCCGTGACACCGGCCGATAGCGATATTGGCCGCCCACCCGAAGTAGTCCCCGCCGCGCCGCCCGCCCCGACAACACCCCTTGCCGAAGAGCCCCTGGCCAATCCACCGAGTGCAGTCGGCGCTGTCGATGCCAAGGTCTGCGAACAGCAATTCGCTGCTGCGTTGAATCAATACAAAGTGCTGTTCGACACGGCCCAGGACATCTTGTCAGCGGCTTCGCAAACGGCGCTGGATGCGCTGGTGGCCACCGCCAAACAGTGTCCCGACGAGCAGTTCGAAGTCGATGGCTACACCGACAACACCGGCAAGGCCGCTTTCAACCTGGGACTTTCCCAGCGTCGGGCCGAAGCCGTCGTCACTTATCTGGCTCAACATGGCGTGACCCCGCAACACTTGAAAGCCGCGGGATTTGGCGAAGCCAATCCGGTGGCGTCCAACGACACGCCAGAAGGCCAGGCACAAAATCGTCGGATAGAAATAAAGGTAATGGATGACAGCACTATGACCGCCCCGACTGACGCTAAATAACCAGGAGCAACCATCATGAGTTATTTACTTGAACAGTATTGGGGCTGGATGCTGCTGGCCGGGATCCTCGGCGTGCTGGTGGGCTGGCTCGCCAGTCAGACCGCACCCCATGTCCACTGGGTCGCCGGCTGGTTGCATGCGGCGTTATGGATCTTTGCCATCGGCGTGGTTGCCGCCGTGCTCAAGTTGTTACCAGGGCGTGCTGGGTTATGGCTGGAAAGTGCCTTGCTGTTGTTTGCTGCTTACCTGGTCGGTTGCTGGCTCAGTGCCTGGATTCGCTCCATGCTGGCGGCCGATGCCGCCACCAGCACCGCGGGCTCAAGGCCCGGAACCCGGGCGGCGGTCACCGATGCGGCGGGTATAGGCAGCCGTCCGCTGGTCATGGAAAAACCCACCGGGACACTCGATAACCTGAAGTTGATTTCAGGGGTGGGCCATAAAAATGAAGCGCTGCTGCACGAGCTGGGCATCTACCGATTTTCCCAGATCGCCCAATGGACAGAGCCGCAGGTGCACTGGATAGAGCACTACTTCAGCTTTCCAGGGCGGGTCGAGCGTGAGGACTGGCGAGGTCAGGCGCGGATACTGGCGCAGGGCATTGAAACCGAGTTTGCCAAGCGGGTGAGAAGAGGCGAGGTCGATACTTCTGAAGATTGAAGTCGTAACACGTCAATCATGACCGAACACCGCTCCCACAAAGCTGTGTTCGGCCTTGGCCACCGGGCACCCGTTCGGATGGCGACAAGCCGCTGTGCTCCTGACAATTGCTGACAGGAGGCTCTGCTAAGCTGCGGTCCTTCTCCCAGCCAGAGGTCGCCCACCGTGTCCCGCACTTCGCGCCTACTGACCTTGCTCCAGGTCTTGCGCGCCAAAAGCCGTCCGGCCACCGCCGCGGCCCTGGCCCGCGAGCTGGAGATTTCCGAGCGCACGGTCTATCGCGATATCGCCGAACTCAGCGCCCTCGGCGCGCCGATCCAGGGCGAGGCGGGTGTCGGCTACGTCTTGCGCAGCGGCTTGTTCCTGCCGCCGCTGATGCTCAATGCCGATGAGACCGAGGCCATCGTGCTCGGCCTGCAATATGTCGATCAACGCGGTGACGAGGTGCTGAGCAAGGCCGCCTCCGATGCCCTGGCCAAGATCGCCGCGGTGTTGGCGCCGGCCGCCCAGGAGGCCCTGCGCAATCCGACCCTGCTGCCTGGGCCGCGCGGTTATGGCTACCCGGACAATGCGGTGCCGTTGAATGTGTTTCGCCAGGCCATTCGTGAGCAAGCCAAGCTGCACATCGACTACGCCGACGTGAACAAGGTGCCCAGCCAGCGGCTGATCTGGCCCCTGGCCCTGGGGTTTATGAACGAGGCGCGGGTGGTGGTCGCCTGGTGTGAGTTGCGCCAGGCCTTCCGGACCTTTCGCACCGATCGTATCGCCACGGCCCGGGAGCAGGGCGAGCGTTATCCGGGCCGGCGCAGCGACCTGCTACGGCAATGGCGCAAGCTGTTCGACCAGGATGAACACGAGCGTTTCACTCCTGACAAAAACTGACGGAGGAGTGGTCTAGGATGGTTCCACTTTCTACCAGCAAGGAGCTGTGAACAGCATGACCACTCAAACTTCGCTGCTCGCCCCGGCCATCGAGGCCTATATCAGCGCCGCCAATGCCCGCGACAGTTCGGCGGTGGCCAGTTTCTTCGCCGAGGACGCGAATGTCTTCGATGAAGGCCATCACCGCGTCGGCACCCTCGCCATCGCCCAGTGGATGGACGAAACCGCGCGTAAATACCAGCCCCGGGTCGAAGTCCTCGACGTCGCGCAACGCACCGGCAAGGTGCTGGTCAAGCAACGGGTCTCGGGAACTTTCCCTGGCGGTTCGGTGGAGTTGCGTTACGTATTCCGGCTCAACGAGCAGGGCAAGATCGCCCGGCTGGATATTTCCCTCTAGGACAAGCTGGCATACTGCACGGCTTCCCGGTTGCGAGCCTGCACGACGCCATGACTGTCGATTCTCCCTTGAGTGCCTACCGCGCGGCTGTCGAGCAGCGCGGCTTTCTCCACGACCAGGCCCAATGGCAGGCGGTGCAGACGTTACAGCGCTGCCATGCGGCGTTGCATGCGGGCCAGGTGCCCAAGGGGGTTTATCTCTGGGGGCCGGTCGGGCGAGGCAAGACCTGGCTGATGGATCAATTCCACCAGACCTTGCGCGTGCCGTCGCGGCGCCAGCATTTCCATCACTTCATGAGCTGGGTCCACCAGCGCTCGTTCCAGCTCAGCGGTATCGCCGACCCGCTGCGGGCCCTGGCCCGTGAGCTGGCCGCAGAGGTGCGGGTGCTGTGTTTCGATGAGCTGTTCGTCAACGATATCGGCGATGCGATCATTCTCGGGCGGCTGTTCCAGGTGATGTTCGATGAGGGCGTGGTGATTGTTGCCACCTCCAACCAACCGCCGCCGCAGCTCTATGCCGGCGGTTTCAACCGCGAGCGTTTCCTGCCGGCGATTGCCGCGATCGAACAGCATATGGAGGTGGTGGATGTCGATGGCGGCGAAGATCATCGCCTGCATCCGGGCGTCGGGGTGCGGCGTTACTGGGTCGACCCCGAGGGGGCGTCGGCTCAGCTTGCCGAAGCGTTCATGACGCTGACCGCCGGGCAGCCACTGTCTGCTGAACCGGTGGCCATGGGGTATCGGACTTTGGCGGTGGTGCAGGCGTCACCGAGCGTACTCTGGTGCCGTTATGCCGAGCTCTGCGAGCAAGCGCTGGCGGCCATGGATTTCATGGCGTTGTGTGATCGCTACACGGCGATTTTCCTCAGCGAGGTGCCCAACCTCAGTGCCCGCCAGCGTCCCGGGCGGATCGCCCGCGGCACTGAGGACGCGGCCCGGCGCGTTGATGCCGGCGACCGCGAGTTGCCGCAATTGTCGGTACATGACGATAGCGTACGGCGCTTCATTGCCCTGGTGGACGAGTGCTACGACCGCAAGGTGCCACTGTACATCGCCGCCCAGGTACCGCTGGATGAGCTGTACACCGAAGGCTACCTGGCGTTTCCATTTCGCCGCACCCTCAGCCGTTTGCGCGAGATGCAGTTGCAGCGCTTCACCCCGCAATCAGCCAACCCTGAATAAGCGTGCCAGCCCACAAGGCCAGCAGCATCAGCAACTGGGCCGGTACGACCCGGCGAGCGAAGGCGCCGCCGCCACTGGACCAGGCCATGGCACATTTGGACAGGGTGTTGGTGCCGAGGGTCGCCAGAATCGGCAAGCGCGCGCCTTCGGCCGACAGTTGGCCGGATTTGACCAGCGCCGCCACCGAGGCCGATGTCGAGTGGACATCGGCCAGGCCACCGAGCATCGAGGCGACAAACAATCCCGAGGTGCCAAAGTGGGCCTGCATAACGCTGGTTATGATAAACAGGCTGGAGATGCCGGCGGCGACCGTCAGTGTCAGTTTGAGGTTGAAGGCATGGCCGACGTTGATCGGCGGACTTATGTCCGCATTGCCGCGCTTCATCAGCCACAGTGCGTAGAACGAGGCCACCGCGCTACCCAGCAGCAGGGGCAGCCAGAGCTGGGCAAGGGTGTGCGGGCTGATGGCACCCAACACCAGGCCGAGCAGGAGCAGGGTGGCCAGGTTCGACAGAATCGCCGCACTGGCGGTCTGCTGCATGAGTTCGGGTTGTTGGCGGGCCCGGTTGCCCATGGCGGCGATGGTCGCGACACTCGAAACGAAGCCGGAGGCGAATCCGGCCAGGCTCAAGCCGTAGCGGGGCCCCAGTACCCGGATAGCAATATGCCCCAGGGCGCTGACCCCCATCATCAGTACCGTCAGCAGGCAGATCGATCTGGGGTTGATGGCTTGGTAGGGGCCGATGAAAGCGTCGGGCACCAGGGGCATGATCACCAGCGCCGCGGTGGCCAGGATCAGCCCATCCTTGACTTCGGTTTCGCTCAATTGGTTCAGGGCGAATCGGTGCAGGCTTTGCCGGAAATTCAGCAACAGGGTCAGAATCACCGCCAGGGCCACCGCCAGGCCGGCCTTGCTGTTGCACAAAGCGCCCAGCAGCAGGACCAGCAGCAAGGCGACCCCGGTGGTCATGCCGGGGTCCTGGGCGCGCCGCTTGAAGTAGGCCATGCTGGCGAGCAGAGCCAGAGCCAGGGTCAGGGCGCTGAGCAACAAAGGCCCGCCGAGCAGTTGGCCGACATAGCCGAGCAGGGAGGTCACGGCGAAGGTGCGCAGGCCGGCGAAGCGGCGGTCCGCACCTTCGCCTTTCTTGCGTTCGCGTTCGAACCCGACCAGCAGGCCCAGGCCCAGGGCCGAGGCCAGGTTGGTGGCGTGAGTAAAGGTTTCCATACTGCGGACCCCTGTGTGTCAGCTCAGGGTGAGGTCTGGCGGGCATCGGGCATTTGATATTCATCAAGGCGGCGAAAGGACAAGGTCATCTTTGTCTGATCGCGTCCGAGGGGCCGCCTTGACGTAAATCAAGCTCGCGAAGCCGGCGCGCTTCATCATGAGCGCACTGTCTCGATCTCCCTTTGAAGGTGGGATTTGCCCGGTGGTATTCAAGTCAGTGCCGCCGTTGGCCGGGAACCTGTTGCCCAGAGGTGCGCCATGTCCGACTACCACCGTATTCTTTTGCTGGCTCCCGCCGAGATGAACCGCAGCCCGGCTTTCGAGCGGGCCACCGAACTGGCCCTGTCCAGCGGGGCGGCCTTGCATATCCTGGCCTTCGATTACGTGCCGACCCTCGATGTGGCCACGTTGTTCGATCAGAAAGCCATGAGCCAGGCCCGCGAGGGCTACCTGGACCTGCATCGCCGCTGGCTGCATCAGGAGGTGGATCGCCTGCGAAGCCGGGGCCTGGATGTGAGCTGCAATATTTTCTGGCGTCATCATCCCTTGCAACCGATCCTCGAGTACGTCCGTGACCTGGGCATCGACCTGCTGATCAAGGATGTCCATCTGGAGTCGGGGCTCAAGCGACTATTCGCCACGCCGCTGGACTGGCAGTTGTTGCGTGATTGCCCGGTTCCCGTGCATCTGGTGGCGGGTCACAGCCACCCGTTGCCGCGTCATGTCCTGGTCGCGGTGGATTTAGGCGGGGAACAGACCGAGGAACGCTTCAACGACACCCTGGTCCAGGCCGGGCTGGCGTTTGCCCGGCAATGCGCGGCGACGTTCAGCCTGGTGCATGTGCATGACAAGTCCCGCTCCTATGTCCACGAGATGGGCTGGGGGACCCTGCCGATGGCCGAGGGCCTGGAAATGGCCAGCCGCGCCGATGAGCAGCAGGGGTTCAGGGCCTTGGCGGAGCGCAACGGGGTCGGAAAAAACCAGCGGCATTTCCTCAGCGGCTCGGTCATCGACGCCCTCGGCACCTTTGTCGAGCACAACGCGGTGGATGTCATGGTGATGGGCACTCGTCATTCCCATGGCCTGGACAGTATTCTCGGTAGCACCGCGGAAAATATCCTCTATCGCAGCCCGTGCAGCCTGCTGGCCCTGAGCCCGATGCGTCCAGCCTGAAAGGGCGCCTGGCGAGGACCGGAAACGGTGTCCTTGCCAGGCGGTAACGAGCGGTCAGGCTTACAGCGACAGCCGGTGAATAACCTGGGTCGCATCATCGGGGTCGCGTTCGCGGTTGAAGTGCAGGTCGTCGGCCAGCTTGCGCATGTGCACGTTGGACGCGCTGTCGATGGAGTACATCCGGGTAAAGTGATTCTGGCGCGCCGCCGCGATCAGGTGCTTCATCAGAAGCGTGCCCAGGCCGCGATGTTGCCAGTCATCGGCAACGGTAATAGCGCACTCGCATTCGTGCTCGGCGCCCGAGGCGGCATAGCGGCTGATCCCCACTTCACGCAACTGGCCATTGTCATGGGCCAGGGCCACGTAGGCCACGCGGTTGTGGGTGTCGACATTCATCAACTGGTTCATCAGGACTGGGCTGGGATCGACGATTTCGCCGAGAAAGCGCTGGTGGCGCGATTCCGGGGACAGTCGCTGGATAAAGGCCTTTTCCCGCTCGCGGTCCTCGGCACGCAGGGGCCGGATCAGGACATGGGTACCATCCTGCAGGCTTTCGATCCAGTGTTCGCCCGTCACCGAGGAAAAGTCGGGCAGGTTCAGGATAGGGGGATTGAGGTCGGGCATGATCAGAACTCCTCGAACAGGTACGGTCGTGGGCCGGTATCGGTGTTCTGTTTTTACGCCACGGCGGGTGCCCACGCTTGATTCAAGTCAAGCACGGGCATAACTGCCTGGCTACAACGGGTTACCGTGCTGGCCGCAACCGGCGATCAGCGCCTTCAAGCCGATCGGGTCAAGGATTTTCACCTCCCGTGCATGGACCTCCAGCAGGTTCAGCTCCCGCAACCGGGCGATGCCGCGACTGATGGTTTCCAGGCGCAGGCCCAGGTAAGAGCCGATTTCTTCGCGGCGCATTCTCAGGATGAAGTTGAAGGGCGAGTATCCGCGTAGGGCCAGGCGTTGCGAGAGATTGAGGAAAAATGCCGCCAGGCGCTCATCCGAGTTCATATTGCCCATCATCAACAGCAAACTGTGGTCCCTGACGATTTCCCGGCTCATCAATTTGTTCAGGTTGTGCTGCAGGGAGGGCAGGTCCCGGGACAAGCGTTCCAGCTGCGAGAAATGGATCGGGCAGACTTCGCTGTCCTCCAACGCCACGGCATTGCAGGCGTGGCGGTCTTCACTGATGGCATCCATGCCGAGCATTTCCCCGGTCATTTGAAAGCCGGTGACCTGCTCGCGGCCATCCTCCGAGGTCAGGGTGGTCTTGAAAAAACCCAGGCGTACCGCGTAAAGGGCGTGCAGCGGATCGCCCTGGCGGTAGAGGGTATTGCCTTTCTTGATCTTCACGCGTTGCACGATCAGGTCATCCAGGCGCTTGACCTCGGTATCGTTCAAGCCCAGGGGCAGGCACAGCTCCAGTACGCTGCAATTGGCACACGCTGATTTCAGGCCCGAGGGCCTGAGTTTGAGATATTCCTGATTGTCCACGGGGAGTTCCTCTGTATATAGGGGAGAGGGCATCCAATTCGGGAGGAAACACCGATAAAACAGGGCCGTCGGTTCAGACTAGCAGGTGCGACGGGTTGTTTGAGATAAATCAAGCGAGCGCTCGTGAAGTGGGGCGATGGTAAATCGTGGATTGTCTATTTCCCTTCCTTGGAGCCCCGTCATGAGTGACTATCAACGCATCCTGCTGATCACTGATCCCCACTGCGGTACGACCCCCGCCCTGCATCGCGCGGCAACGCTGGCACGAGCCTGCAAGGCGGGGTTGCATCTGGTGCTCTTCGACTTTGTCGAATCCATCGCGGCGATGACCCTGTTCAATCACGGCGCCGGAACCCTGGCCCGGGAAGGCTACCTGGACAAGAAACGCGAAAAACTTGCCGAACTGGCCCACAGCCTCATCAATCAGGGGCTGCAGGTGAGCTACGACGTGGTCTGGTCGCAACATCCGCATGCGGCTATTCGAGACTACGTCAAGGATATCGAGGTCGACCTGGTGGTCAAGGATCTGCAGGTCGAGTCGCAACTCAAATGTGCGCTGCTCGGCCCCACCGACTGGCATCTGGTGCGCCAGTGCAGCAAGCCGGTGATGCTGGTCCGGCGCGATGCGCCAGCGCGGCCGAAGAACTTCGTCGCGGCGGTGGCCCTGGAGAATATCGGCGACGGCGAAACCACCCGTGATGACCAGGTGATTCGCCTGGCCAGCGAACTGGCGATGATCTGCGATGCCGACCTGGAACTGTTGCATGCCTGCGATATTCCCGCCGGCTATGACCTGATGCAGGAATATCCGTGGGATTCGGATGCCGCGGTGGCCCTGCAGAAACTGCGCAGCGAGGCCTTCGACGACCTTGCCAGGGGCCATCAGGTGCCCGGTCGCCGCCGCCATTTCCTGTTGGGGCAGGCGATCCTGCGGGTGGAGGAGTTTGTCCGCGAACGCGAGGTGGACACCCTGGTCATTGGTCGGTCCCAGGCCGATGCCTTTCCCTGGCTGGGCAGCTTTGCCGAGTCGCTGCTGTCACAGCCACCTTGTTCCGTCCTGGCCTTGGGGACCGACTCGCTCTGAACCCCGCGCCGCCCGCCGGCCGGAGCGAGCCGGCCCACGGGCGCTGTTCCTCACGGCGTGATGGCGACTTTCATGACCCCGTCGCGCTGGTGGGCGAACAGCTCATAGGCCACCTCGATATTGTCCAGTTTGAAGCGATGGGTGACCAACGGCTTGAGGTCGACGCTGCCGGTCGGCAGGGCAAGCCGCCGGTACTTGATGTAAATCAAGGCCCGGCTGGCCGGGCGCCGCAGAATCGAGGATGACCGATTCTTTTCGGGTGGCTACCTTCAACCCTTGCCTTGTGAAGTTGTCGCCCGCTATCCGGTGCGCTCGACTGGGCGCGCCCTGGAGGTGTCCCTTGTCTTCACGTCCACGTTTACTGTTGGTCGCACCGGCCGAAATGACCCACAGCCCGGCCTTCGACCGGGCGCGGGTGCTGGCCAAGGCCATGGAGGCCTCGCTGACCCTGGTGGCTTTCGTCTATCTCGATGTGTTGCAACAACTCGATCTGCTCGAGGCTGACCAGCGGGAGGAGATCCGTGAGCTGTACTTGCATCGCTATCGCCAGTGGCTGGAGCAGGAAGCCGAGCTGATGCGCGGCGAGGGGCTCGAGGTCACGACCGAGGTTAAGTGGGATCTGCCGTCGCTGCAGGCCTTGTCCAGCTACGTGCGTCAGCAGCATCCCGATCTGCTGATCAAGGATGTTCATCAGGAGTCGGCCCTCAAGCGGATTTTCTTTACCCCCCTGGATTGGCGTTTGCTGTGTGACAGCCGGGCACCGATCCATCTGGTCACCGCGCAGGGCATGGCCCAGCCACGCAAGGTGCTGGCCTGCGTCGACGTCCTGCGCGATGACGTCGCGACGCGGGAGCTCAATGACCGGATCATCGACCAGGCCGCCCGCTTCGCCAAGTACTGCAAGTGCCCGCTGCACCTGCTGGGGGTCTATGACTGGACGGCCCTGTATGTCGCCGATATCGGTATCGGCAAGGTGCCGGTTTCGGTAAGCCCCAGTTATGACGAGCGCAAGCTCAAATTCCTGCATCTGGCCGACAAACATGCCCTGCACAAGGACAACCGACATTTCATTGTCGGTACTCCGGGAAAGGCCATCGTCGAGTTTGTCGGCCAGGATGTCTATGACGTGTTGGTCATCGGCACCGTGACCCACCGTTCGTTCAACAAGCTGTTGGGCAGTACGACCGAAAGCCTGTTGTATCAGCCGCCCTGCAGCCTGCTGGTGATCAAACCCGCCGAACTGCCGGATTTCGCCCAGTAACACGATGAGCAACGAGCGGCTGTCCGGCGCTCCAACATCCTGCCTATGGAGGTGTGTCATGAGTCAATACCAACGCCTGCTGCTGATCACCGATCAGCACCTGCCTCACTCCCCGGCTGCCAGGCGTGCCGCCGCCCTGGCCGCGGCCAGCGGCGCGGCCTTGCATATCACGGCACTGGTCGAGCCGCCGCCGCGGATTCATCTGATCGAGTCGAAAATGGATGAGCCGGCTCGCGCCGCGTATATGGACAAATACCGGGTCTGGCTGGAGGGTGCGACCGCGAGCTTGCGCGACAGCGGCCTGCAACTGACCACCGAAGCGCTCTGGACCACCCATCCATTGCGCGACATCCTGATCCACGCCCGTGAGATCGAACCTGACCTGCTGATCAAGGATGTCTATCTGGAGCCGCTACTCCAGCGGGTCTTCACCACGCCGCTGGATTGGCATCTGCTGCAGGAAAGTCCGGTGCCGGTGCACCTGGTCAACCAGATTGCCGCGGACTTGCCCCGGCGCGTGGTGGCGGCCGTCGACACCTCCAGCGGGGAGGCCGGTATCACCGAGTTCAATCGCAAGATCATCCGTGAGGCCGAAGCCCTGGCGCTGCAATGCGACGCCGAACTGCATTTGCTGTATGCCTACGACCTGTCGCCGGCGTTCATGGCCGATCCCAGTGTCACGGTGATCTGGATCGATGAGCTGCGTGCCGCGCTGCTGGAGCCTTTCACCCGCCTGGCGGACGACTATGGCGTGCCGGCCGAGCGCCGGCACTTCCTGATGGGCTCGCCGGTGGGGGTGATCGCCGACTATGTGCAGGGGAATGCGATCGACGTGGTGGTGATGGGCTCGGTCCAGCCCAAGGGCCTGGGCAAGCTGATCGGCGATACCACCGAGCGGATCCTGTTGATTCCCGAGTGCAGTGTGCTGACGGTCAAGCCCGACTGAGTCCGGCTTTCGTAGGACGCACACTGAAAAGCCCCTTGTCGGTGACCGGCAAGGGGCTTTTTCATGACGTTGGGCCAGGCTGTGTCAGAGGCTCAGCAGACCCTGCCAGAGCATCCAGGCGGCCACTGCCGCGGCCACCCAGATCAGCCCCAGCAGGCCCTTGGCAAAACCGTTGAGCAGCTTGCGCTGTGGGGTCAGCAGGTAGATCAGCGAGCCGGGGGCGTAGAGCAAGGCGCTGAGCAGCAGGTACTTGGGGCCGGCCGCGTACAACAGCCAGAAGCAGTAGACGCTGGCCAGCAAGGAAATCGCCAGGTCGCGGCCACTCAGGCTGTTGTGCCCGTCCTGGCCACGGTCCTGCCAGCTGACCTTGAGCGCGTAGAGGCCGCTGAACAGATAAGGCAGCAGGATCATCGAGGTCGCCAGGGAGATCAGTGCCAGGTAGGTGGCGTTCGCATACAGCGTGAGGATCAGGAACAGTTGGATGCAACCGTTGGTGACCCACAAGGCATTGGCCGGTACGCCCTGGCTGTTTTCCTTGGACAAGACCGCTGGCATCACACTGGCCTTGGCCGGGCTGAACAAGGATTCGGCCGAGAGCAGGGTCCAGGCCAGCAGGGCGCCGCCCACGGAAACCATCAGGCCGAGGCTGATCATCATGCCGCCCCAGGGACCGGCGATGGCTTGCAGTACCCCGGCGGTGGAGGGGTTTTTCATGGCCGCCAGTTCGGGCTGGCCGAGGATGCCCAGCGACAACAGCGAGACCGAAATCAGCAGCAACAAGGTAATGGCAAAGCCAATGATGGTGGCCCGTCCGACGTTGACCCGTTCCGCCGCCCGGGCGGAATAGACGTTGGCGCCTTCGATACCGATAAAGACCCAGACGGTCACCAGCATGGTGCTCTTGACTTGGTCGAGGACCGAGCCCAGGGCTGGCGCACCCCAGAAGCCGGCCACGAAGGTGTCGGAATGAAAGGCCAGCGCGGCGCAGCCGACAAACACCAGGATCGGCACGATCTTGGCAATGGTGGTGATGGCATTGGCCCGCGCCGCGGTGCGTATGCCGCGCAGGATCATGAAGTGCATGGCCCAGAGCAGCAGCGAGGCGGCAATGATCGCCACCTTGTTGTTGCCGTCGCCGAAGGCCGGGAAAAAATAGCTGGCGGCGGCGAACAGGATGACCAGGTAGCCGACGTTGCCGATCCAGGCGCTGATCCAGTAGCCCCAGGCCGAGTTGAAGCCGACGAAGTCACCGCCCAGGGCCTTGGCGTAGGCGAACACGCCATTGTCCAGTTCCGGCTTGCGGTTGGACAGCATCTGGTAGACCAGGGCCAGGGACAGCATGCCGACCCCGGTGACCAGCCAGCCGATCAGGATCGCGCCGGCCCCGGCCCCGGCGGCCATGTTCTGTGGCAGGCTGTAGGCACCGCTGCCGATGATGGACCCGACCACCAGGGCGATCAGCAGGCTCAGGGACAAGCGCGCTGATTGCGCGAGCGTCGCCGGTTTCAATGAGGGCGCGGTCGTGCCGGGGGATGAATGCTGTTGCAAGGGCGTTGCCATGATGACACCTCCAGGATCGGGACGGGGCGTTCGAGCGCACCGATCAGCGAAGGCGCCACGGTCTGAACGCATGGACTGAATGTCTGCCCATGGGCGCCTGGAGCTGTTGATCTTTATCAAGACTTGAATGGATAGGTCTTCGGCTATCCCGAATGGGCGCCTGTGCGTGAATTTTCCTTCGTTTCCCTGGCCCCGCATGTTTATTATCGGTGCGCTGAAATTCACTTATCCCGACCGATGCTTTCTTCGAGGACAAACATGGACGTTGCCGACGTACTGGTATTGCAAGCGAGTTACACCAACCCGGTGCACGCCGAGGCGATTGCGCTGCTGCTCAATCACTATGCCGAAGACCCGATGGGCGGCGGTCAGGCCCTGGCGCCGGACGTGCTGCAACAGCTGCCTGGCGAACTGGCCAAACGGCCCCACGCTTTCAGTGTGCTGGCGTTTGTCGGTGGGGAGCCGGCCGGGCTGGTGAACTGCTTCGAAGGCTTTTCCACCTTTACCTGCCGTCCCTTGGTGAACGTCCATGATGTCGTGGTGTTGGGCAAGTTTCGCGGCCTGGGGCTGAGCCAGAGGATGTTGCAGAAGGTCGAGGACATCGCCCGCCAGCGCGGTTGCTGCAAGATCACCCTGGAGGTGCTTGAAGGTAACGCCGTGGCCCAGGGTTCCTACCGCAAGTTCGGCTTCAGTGGGGCAGCGCTCGATTCGGAGCACGGCCAGATGCTCTTCTGGAACAAGTCCCTCTAGTTTCGCTGCGCCGCCCATGGCCCTGCCGCGCAGGGCCTATCTATCTACCGCACACGAGGTTGACCTGGAGGGTTGAATCCTTCAGGAGTCGTGGCCGGCCAACCGTGCGTCAGGTGACGACTCGTTCCCATCATTCGAACGAGGACGTCAACCATGTCAACGCAGTCGCCGGCTTCCGAGCGCCGCTCGATGAATCCGACCCCGGTCGCGAAAGCACTCTTCGCGACGATGCCGAGCGTGCTCCGCGCCACGGCGCCGCTGATCCAGGGCGTGCTGGACGAACACTACGCCGATTTCGACCTGTCAGCCGAGCGGGTATGTCTGGCCGTGCCTTACTGGTCATTGGCCACGGGCATCGACGGCGCTCCCGCCGGGCACCATTACTACAGCCTCGCTGAAGTGCTGGTGGAGCGCTTTGCCTTGGGCGTGCCCGTCTGGGGCAGCTCCACCAGCCCGCGCTGGGACACCCGTAACCTGCTCTGGCGCGACCGCCCGCCCGTGGCGAAGAAGCCCCTGGCGATTGAGCTTGACGAGCTTTTGCAACGATTGGACCAGGCTGCGCAGTCGCTGCTGGACACCCTCAAGCAGCAACTGATCGATACCTGGAACGAATCACCCGAAGGGCCTGGGCCGAGCCGTTGGCAGCGACTGGCCGAGGCGATCGGCACGTTGCTCGTTGCGGGCCATACGCCGGTTTCGGGAGGGCGTCCGGACCTGAGTCGCCTGCCGTTCTATATGGGCTATGCGCCGACCGACAAGCACGACAATCTGTCGGCATTGGATATCCGCGCCTACGAGATCCGTGTCTTCAGCGTGGATGCCCAGGGGCGGCGTTATCCGGAGCTGTTTCCGGTGGTCAGCTTCACCCGCTATGAACAGGGTCGCCCCTTGCCTTACCCCCTCTATTTCCATCCGGGCGAAGGTGGCTTGCGCACAGGCCGGGAGGAAGACGCCGAGCTGGTCGGATTGCTGATCGGTAGCCGAACGGTCGGGCGCAACCTGGAAATACGCGAGACGGTCATCTGGCACTGGAATGAGCCTGTCGAGGTGATCGCCGAATGCCTGGCCAAGGGCGTGCTGGAGTATCAATTGCAGGCCCTGAACCTGATCGAGTCCGGCCGCGGCCAAGGATCGCTTGACCTACAGCGGACTGCTCAGCGAGCTGGCGCGCGTGCAATGCAAGTCGCAAGGCCGCTATTACCTTGAAGATATCGGTAGCCTGAACGAGTTCGCCGAGCGGCGCCTGCAGCGCCTGATGCGCGAGGATCATCCAGAGGTCGTGGGGATCGCCCATCCCGCCGATATTCATCTGGCGCTCGACAAGACGGTCGCGCTGCCCTCGCCCGTGGTGGGTGCCGGAGGAGCGGGCGGCGCGCTGGGCACGGTTGAAACGGTGCGCATGAGCCTGACGGAATTTGCCCTGGCCAATCTCGGCGGCTTTCGGCATATGCGGATGGCGATCAGTATCCGTCGCGGCGATCTCGAAGCGCCGGTCCCGCAATGGCTGACCCCGGACTACGTCAAAACCCTGGTGACCCGGGCGGATATCGGCCAGGTCTATCCCGATCTGCTGAAGCGCCGAATGCTCAGCGATGCCATCGAGGCGCGGCGCCGCGAGGCATTATTTGTCGCGCAACTGCGCGTGAGCTTGCCGCTCCAGGCCCTGGAACTGAAGATCAAGGCCGCGGCGGGTTTCACTGACAACGGTTTCCGCTACCTGCAGGCGCTGGTCCAGCCGTTGGCTGCCGGGCGCTTTGTCGACGCGCAGGAAATTGTCCTGCGGCCCCTGGCGTTCAAGGCCAAGGCCGATGGGGCGGCTGACGAGGTGCTGGCGATGTTCCTGATCGGGCCACGGGATATGAGCCAAGGCCCGCTGATCCTGTATCGCCCCTTGTACCTGCAACAACCGTTGCAACAGTTCGAGAGCGGCCAGGCGTTGTTGGCGACGCTCCGCCAGTCCGACGATCTGCAACGTAGCGTGCTGGCCTGGATGAACGAACCGGCGCGTCGTCGTTATGCCGAGGGCGGCTTTGAGGCGCCGCATATCCAGATGTTCCTACCCGGGGACGAGTTCGCCCCCGAGCCGCAAAAGCCTGCCCCCGCGACCCTGGCCGAGGAGATTGTCAAGGGCGACTACCTGCAGGCGATCTTCGTGGCCACGGTCAAGGCCCTGGTCGAGCAGGCCGACCGCCAGTCGGTGTCGAATATCGAGCAACGTTGGGCCGACTGGAAGGCGGGTGCCTGGCTGGTGCTGCTGAGCATCACGCAACTGCCGTTTGCCGGGCTCTTGCCCTATGTCGGGCGGTTGGTGGAGGTGCTGGGCTGGCTGGTGGTGGTGAAGATCGCCCATGACGATCTGTTGAGCCTGGGCCGCGACAATCCACAGCAACAGTCGGCGGCGGCGGCCGACCTGTTGTTCAATCTCGCGACCCTGCTGTTGCATTATCGTGTCGCGGGCGAGGCGCGACCGGTTCCGCCACACGCAGTTGAACCGCCGGCTCCTGGGGCGGCATTGCCCGCGCCGAGCATCACCCGGGTGCCCGACCTGCCCCGTGCTGTACTGGATGCCTGGTCGATAGCTGGCTGGCGGGTCTCCGACGAACTGATGAAACAGCTGCGCACCTACCGTTTACAGACCTTCGACAAGCCGCTCGCGGCCTTGTCCGAACTGGGCCGGGTGGCGCCCTCGGGGCCGGCGCGGGGCCTGGTTCATATCCAGAAGGCCGACGGCGGGAAATGGTGCGCGCTGATCCAGGGCCATTTGTATGAGGTGGCTTGGGAAGCCGAGGGCGATGGCGTGCGGATCGTTGACCCGCAGGGCAATCTCGGCCCCTGGGTTCGCGCTGACGAGCAGGGCCGCTGGAGCCTGGACCTGCGCTTGCGCGGCGGCGGCCCGAAGCGCGGTCCGGCGGGAGCGGCGGGGACATCGGCGACGGTATCGCGGCAAGTCGGCCTGAACTACGCGAAGCTCTATGAGCTCGATGATCAGGTCAGGCAGAACCAGAGCCAAATCATCGGCAGTATGCGGCGTTGGAAGCTGGCGAGCGAAGGCGAGACGGCCAAACGGGTGACCCCTGAGCGTCGTAGCGAGTTGCATGCCGAGGTGACCAGGTTACTGGAACAGCGTCTGCAGAACTATCTCAAACAGCTGGAACTGCTCGATCGGCTGAAGACCCAGACCCGGGTCGCACCGCAAATGTTCATTCTGGCCCTGAAAAATACCGTGCTCGATCTGCAAGCGTTGATGCACGCACATCGCACCTGGTTGTTGGAAAGACTCGCCATGGGCCATGGAGAGCCCGCCGGGCGGCCGCAAACGCCTGAGCAACTGGCCAGGTTTTACACCGAATGGGATCGTGATTGCGCGGCCACCGACAAGTTGCTCGATTGGGCCCTCCAGCAAAAGAACCTGCTCGCCCGGTTGAAGGACATACGCGGCGCTCGTGAGGACTACCAACAGGTCAAGGCCAGCATCGGTATGAGTTCCATCGAGGCGGAGGTGCGGATCTGGAAGATCTCGCAGTTGAAAAATCGTTTTGTCCGCGCCGAGGTCACGCCCGAGGATTTCGGCCAGGAAATGTACGATGCGGTCGGGGATCAATTCGCGCGGCTGCACCTGTCCTACTATTCGTCGCTGGATGCCATCGAGGAGGGCAAGTTGTCGGCGAGCGAGCGCATCACGCTGTTGGAGTCCGTGCTCGAGCAATCCAGCGATATGCGCCAGAAGCTCGAATTCTGGTCGACCAATCTCGACAATCGCCAACCCGCCACGGGGCAGTTGGACCTGGTACTCGAAGCGCTGAAGGGGCTTGAGCAGGAAACCGAGGAAGACCTGCGCCAGTTGCTGGGGCTCGATGATTGGGAGCTGCCGCCCTTGCCCAGGGCGCGACCCGAGGTCAGGAGCACGCGGAAAAAAATCATCCGCACGCGCCAGCGGCAAGTGCTCTGCGGTGAAGTCCAGTCCTCGACGGAGGGCGAGGAGACGGTACAGGTCACCGGCCCCTATGGCCAGGTGATCGAGACGTTCCAGCAGAACCGCGAGGATGGGCTGTGGGACGAGGTGGTCGCGGCCGACAAACCGGCCCGCCCGGCAGTGCTCAAGCCGGTGATCGGCCTGGAAAAACTGGTGGCTGGCGGGCGTCAATGGCTCGGCGACGAGTCGTCGATCATCGACCGGGTCATGAGCCAGGCCGGCCGTTCGAATGCACCCAGGGCGCAGGAAGACATCTTGCGCATCCGCGCCGAGATGATGGCGCACCAGGCCACGGAGATCGACAAGGTCCTGGACATAACGCAAACGCCGCCGCGCAACCCGGAGCGGGTGAAGAATGCCCAGACGGTAGCGCAGCAACTGCGCGAGGCGGCGCCCAGGTTGATCGCCGCCGGGCAACGCGCCCGTATCGCCGCGATCCTCGACAATGCACCGGAAATGTCGCGTATCGACTACCTGCGGGGCCTCGGGGAGGTGACGATCCGCCGCGAAGGCCATCGGATCAGGCTCGGCGGCAACGACTTTCTGCAGGAGTTCGCGATCCTCGACAAGGCTGGCAAGCCACGCTGGTATGCGCACTTTCATTACCCGACCGTGATGGCACTGGATTCGGACTTTGCCGCCGCTCACCTGAAAACCTTCGAACAGCGCAAGATCGGTGGCAAGTACCAGTTGCTGGAACAGGAAAAGGCCTTCAGGAAAATCCAGACGGGGAAGGGCGGTAGCGCTCGCCTGGCGTTGCAGATCCATCGCAGTGTCATCGATCCGGCGTCGGCGAAAAAACACTTTTTTCCGCTCCCGTGAAAGCTTCTGGTTGGCCCTTGCTGTCGTATCCCGATAGCGCCAGGGGGGGGGTTGTTGCGGTTAGCTGGTGACTTTTCCTTGCCAAGGATTGCGCCCCCATGCCCGATCAACCGACCTCGCTGCAGCAGTACAGAGACACTGCCCGTGAGCTGTTCGAGGGCCGTCCGACCCTCGCGACCGGCGCCCACGACCGCGGATGCCGGCTTTGTCAGCGCCCATCTGAAGACCCTCGCGCAACGGCGCCTGGGCAGCCAGGCCCAGGCCCAGGCCTCGGCCCGGCAGCGCGGCTGCCAGAATACAGGCCGGGCAGGGCGGCCGGGCGCAACTGACGCTGGATATCCATCGCGGTCGGATTCTCGACAAGGCCATGGTCCAGACGCTGTTTTTCAGCACCACGGAGCCGGATACGAGTGCTTGAAAATGCCCCGGCTGGTGTCTGCAACCCGGGTTCCAGCCGATATCGAGACAGACATCCGTGTGCCGCTGGGCTAAGGTGTGTCAGAGCTTTTTCATCGATATCGGGAGTACCCTGCATGCAACTGGGAATCATCGGACTGGGCCGCATGGGCGGCAATATCGCGCGGCGCCTGATGCTTGATGGCCATCAGACAGTGGTGTATGACCGCAATACCGACTTCGTCGCCGCCCTGGGCAAAGAGGGCGCCAGCGCTGTCGCCGACCTGCCGGCGCTGGTGGCCGGTCTGGCCAAGCCGCGTGCGGTCTGGGTGATGCTGCCGGCCGGCGGGCCGACCGAGGACACCATCGCCGAGTTGAGCAAACTGCTGGACGCCGGCGATGTGATCATCGACGGCGGCAACACTTTCTACAAGGACGATATCCGCCGTGGCCAGGAGCTGGCGCAAAAGGGCATCGACTATATCGATGTCGGCACTTCCGGTGGGGTCTGGGGCCTGGAACGTGGTTACTGCATGATGATCGGCGGTGACGCCAAGGTAGTCGAACGCCTCGATCCGCTGTTCGCCAGCCTGGCCCCGGGGATCGGCAGCATTCCCCGCACCCGCGACCGGGTCAGCGCCGATGATCGTGCCGAGCGTGGCTATATCCATGCCGGTCCGCCGGGCGCCGGGCACTTCGTCAAGATGATCCACAACGGTATCGAATACGGCATGATGCAAGCCTTCGCCGAAGGCTTCGATATCCTCAAGACCAAGAACTCGCCGAGCCTGCCCGAGGACCAGCGTTTCGACCTGAACCTTGCGGATATCGCCGAAGTCTGGCGGCGCGGCAGCGTGGTCTCGTCCTGGTTGCTGGACCTGACCGCCGACGCCCTGGCCAGCGATCCGAAACTCGACGGTTACAGTGGCGCGGTGGCCGACAGCGGCGAAGGACGCTGGACCATCGAGGCGGCCATGGAACAAGCGGTGCCGGTGCCGGTGCTGTCCAACTCGCTGTTCGCGCGCTTTCGCTCGCGCCAGCAAAGCACCTATGGCGACAAACTGCTGTCGGCGATGCGCTTCGGCTTCGGTGGTCATGTGGAGACACCGAAAAAATGAATGCCGCTCGCACCAAGCGCAAGGTCGAGCCGGCGCCACCGACCACCTTGTTTCTCTTCGGCGCCCACGGCGACCTGGTCAAGCGCCTGCTGATGCCGGCGCTCTACAACCTGACGCGTGATGGCCTGGTGGGCGATAACCTGCATATCGTCGGTGTCGATCACAACGCCATCAGCGACGCCGATTTTGCCAAGAAGCTCGAGGCATTCAGTCGCGCCGAAGTCGCGGCCAAGACTGGGGAAAGTGCGGAGACGGCGCTGGACGCCGGGATCTGGAACAAGCTGGCGAAGCACATCAGCTACGTTCAGGGCGACTTTCTCGACGATTCGACTTACGCTGCCCTGGGCGAGAAGATCGCCGCCAGCGGCACCGGCAATGCGGTGTTCTACCTGGCGACCGCGCCGCGCTTCTTCAGCGAGGTGACGCGGCGACTGGGGGCGGCGAAGCTGCTCGAAGAAACCCCCGAGGCGTTCCGCCGGGTGGTGATCGAGAAGCCCTTCGGTTCCGACCTCGCCAGCGCCGAAGCCTTGAACACTTGCCTGCTCAAGGTGCTGAGTGAGAAGCAGATTTATCGCATTGACCATTACCTGGGCAAGGAAACCGTGCAGAACATCCTGGTTAGCCGTTTCTCCAACGGCTTGTTCGAGGCGTTCTGGAACAACCATTACATCGACCATGTGCAGATCACCGCCGCGGAAACCGTCGGTGTTGAAACCCGTGGCAGTTTCTACGAGCATACCGGCGCCCTGCGGGACATGGTGCCCAATCACCTGTTCCAGTTGCTGGCGATGGTGGCGATGGAGCCACCGGCGGCCTTCGGTGCCGATGCGGTGCGCGGTGAAAAGGCCAAGGTGGTCGGCGCGATCCGTCCCTGGACGGTCGAGGAGGCCCGGGCTAACTCGGTGCGTGGCCAGTACAGCGCGGGTGAACTGGGCGGCAAGGCCGTGCCCGGTTACCGTGAAGAAAGCAACGTGGCGGCGGACAGCAACACCGAAACCTATGTCGCGCTCAAGGTGATGATCGACAACTGGCGCTGGGTCGGCGTGCCGTTCTATCTGCGTACCGGCAAGCGCATGAGCGTGCGTGATACGGAGATCGCCATCTGCTTCAAGCCGGCGCCGTATGCGCAGTTCCGCGACACCGAGGTCGAGCGCTTGCAGCCGACCTACCTGAAGATCCAGATCCAGCCCAACGAAGGCATGTGGTTCGACCTGCTGGCCAAGCGTCCGGGGCCGGCGCTGGCGATGACCAATGTCGAGCTGGGTTTCGCCTACAAGGACTTCTTCGAGATGCAGCCGTCCACCGGCTACGAAACCCTGGTCTACGATTGCCTGACCGGTGACCAGACGCTGTTCCAGCGCGCCGACAATATCGAGAACGGCTGGCGGGCGGTGCAACCGTTCCTCGATGCCTGGCACGAGGACAATCAGGTGCAGGGCTACAAGGCTGGGGAAAACGGTCCGCAGGCCGCCGACGAACTGCTGTCCCGTGACGGCCGCGTCTGGCACGGCCTCGGCTGAGTGAGTGCGCGCAGTATCCCATCCACTTGCTGCTCAGCGATATGGACGGCACCTTGTTGCGTCCCGATCACCGCCTTAGTCCGCGCACGGTCGAGGCGGGGCGGGCGTTGCGCGCGGCGGGGGTGTTTTCCGCCTCGCCACCGGCCATGCGCGAGCAGATCGAGGCGCTGGGGGGGATATTCCCAGCAGGCGAACAAGGGCGAGGTGCTGCTGACCCTGGCGAAATTCTTCGAGCAATTTGTCCTGGCCAGGCGATAGATCCGCTTCGGATGGCCGCCCATGGCGGTTCGCGGGCAAGCACCGCTCCCACAGGTTTTTCGTCGTACGCCAAACCGCGAGCGCCCCGGACATTGTGGGAGCGGTGCTTGCCCGCGAACCGCCGAAGGCGGCCATTCACCCCTGACCCGAGGGACTGCCCGGTCCTGCTTTTGGCACATCCGCTTCCTCCAGCCAGGCCGGTCTGCTTGCTATAGTTCCAACCTTCCAGTGCCCTGCCAAGGATGCCCGTCATGTCCGAATACCAAGCCTTCCACGTCGAACTGGTAGACAACATCGCCCATGTCCGGATCAATCGCCCGGAGAAGATCAACGCGATGAACGCGGCCTTCTGGAGCGAAATCATCGAGATCTTCCAGTGGATCGAGGACACCGACGCCGTGCGCGTGGTGGTCATCAGTGGCGCCGGCAAACACTTCTCTTCCGGGATCGACCTGATGCTGCTGGCCTCGGTGGCCAACGAGCTGGGCAAGGATGTTGGCCGCAACGCCCGCCTGCTGCGGCGCAAGATCCTCGAGCTGCAAGCTTCCTTCAACGCCGTCGACAACTGTCGCAAGCCGGTCCTGGCGGCGATCCAGGGTTACTGCCTGGGCGGTGCCGTCGACCTGATCGCCGCCTGCGACATGCGCTACTGCGCCGAGGACGTGCAGTTTTCCATCAAGGAAGTGGATATCGGCATGGCCGCCGATGTCGGCACTTTGCAACGTTTGCCGCGTATCATCGGCGACGGCATGCTGCGTGAGCTGGCCTACAGCGGACGCCAGTTCGGCGCCGACGAAGCGATTCGCATCGGCCTGGTCAATCGCGTCTACCCCGATCATGCCGCCTTGCTTGATGGTGTGATGGCGATTGCCCGGGAAATTGCCGGTAAATCACCGATTGCGGTCACCGGGACCAAGGCGATGATCAGCTATATGCGCGACCATCGGATCGATGATGGTCTGGAATACGTTGCCACCTGGAACGCCGCCATGTTGCAATCCACTGACCTGCGCGTCGCCATCGCCGCGCATATGAGCAAGCAGAAAGCCGAATTCCCTGATTGAAGCCTGCCAAGGACTCACTGATGACTCAACGCTGGACAACCGCTGTACTGGATATCGAGCAGGCCGGTGGCTGGGCCGTGGTGCATAGCCCCGCCGGTTTCCTGCTGGACGACAACGGGGTGTTGTTTCCCCGTGAGTGGCTCAAGCGCCAGGACCTGTCGCTGTTGGCCGAGCATGGTATCGGGCAGCTGGACGGCGAGCCGGTCTACCTGCTGGAGCTGAAGTCCGGCTTCGAACTGCCGGGTGGTCGCTGGCAGGGCTTGCGGGCCTTCATGCTCGAGGGCGATCACACGATCTATCGCATGCTCGGTTATGCCGCGCAGATCGGCACCTGGGCGCGCGAGCACCGCTTCTGCGGCAGCTGCGGCCAGGCCATGACCCAGGTGCATCTGGAGCGGGCGATGTTCTGCCAGGCCTGCGACCTGCGCAGTTACCCACGGATCTCGCCGAGCATGATCGTGCTGGTGACCCGCGGCGACGAAGTGCTGCTGGCCCGTTCGCCGCGCTTTGTGCCTGGGGTCTACAGCACCCTGGCCGGTTTCGCCGAGCCGGGTGAGTCGGCGGAGGAGTGCCTGATTCGGGAAGTGCGTGAGGAAGTGCAGGTCGAAGTGAAGAATATCCAGTACATGGGCAGCCAGTGCTGGCCGTTCCCGCACTCGATGATGCTGGGCTTTCACGCCGAGTACGCCGGCGGTGAGATCGTGCCGCAGGCGGACGAGATCGAGGATGCCCAGTGGTTCAGCATTCACAATATGCCGCCGTTGCCGGCTTCGCGTTCGATTGCCCGCTACCTGATCGACCTGTATCTGGCGCGGCGCCTGGGTTATTCGGAACCGCTGCTGCCGGTCTAGCCTGATACCGCTCAATTCATGGCCATGCACCGTCCTTGTCGGAGCCGGCTTGCTGGCGATGCGATCTGATAGCCGACATCATCGTCGCCTGGAAAATCGCTATCGCCGGCAAGCCGGCTCCTACAGGTTACGTGGTGTTTTCTGGATTTAGGCCACGCTGAACCAGTGTTGCCAGGCCAGGCGCACGGTCAGGCCGAGGACCACGGTGATAAACACCGGGCGGATAAACTTCGCCCCGCCGCTGATGGCGGTGCGGGCGCCGAAGAAGGCGCCGAGCATCACCGACACGCCCATGCACAGGCCGATCACCCAGTCCACCTGGCCAGAAAACACGAACACCGACAGCGCGGCGATATTGCTGACGAAGTTCAGGCTGCGGGCCACGCCACTGGCCTTGACCAGGTCGATGGGGTAGAGCAGCAGGCTGCTGACGGTCCAGAAGGCGCCGGTGCCGGGGCCGGCCACGCCGTCGTAGAAACCCAGGGCCAGGCCCTGGGGCAGTTGCCATTTCTTTTTGATCGGCGCGTTGCTGTCCAGCGGCGCCTTGGGCGTGCCGCCGAACAACAGGTACAGGCCGCAGGCGAAGACAATCACCGGGAGCATCTTGTTCAGCCATTCGGCCGGCATGAAGTGCGCGGTCACGGCGCCGATCAGCGCGCCGACGAAGGTGCCGAGAATCGCCCGTTTCCATTGTCCTGGTTGAAACAGCTTGCGCCGATAGAAGGTGAAGCCGGCGGTGGCCGAGCCGAAGGTCGAGCTGAGCTTGTTGGTACCCAGCACCAGATGCGGTGGTAGCCCCGCGGTGAGCAGCGCCGGAGTGGTGAGCAGGCCGCCACCGCCGGCGATGGCGTCGATGAATCCGGCGATAAAGGCAACAACGGTGAGAATGGCGAGGGTGGTCAGGTCAACGCTGAGATCGAAAGGCATGGGGGGCGGCTTAGGTCGGCAGGCGGCGCGGCAAGGTGGCGCTCAAAGGCCGCCATCTTACCCATTACCGAATGTTGCTGCGACCCTGACGGCTTGGGCTGCGGTGTCTGTGCTGACGCCTTCGCGGGCAAGCTCCGCTCCCACACTGACCGTGTCTGTCCAGGGTGCCGTGGTATCAACCCGGTCCTGTGGGAGCGGAGCTTGCCCGCGAAGGCGGCCTGAGCAGCACTGCTGAATCTGACCTTTACCTGGATCGCGGCCCATTGCCGATCTGCCAGACAAACGGTGGCTCGCTCCTGTTGACCACCCAATCGCCGACAATCCGCGCCTTGTAGATCAGCGGATTATGCGACGACACCGTCCGCGCATTGCGCCAATGCCGGTCCAGCGCCTTGCCCTGGCGTACATCCGAAGCACCGAGGGCATTGAACAATTCGCTGGTGGCCCGCAGGATCAACTCGGACACCACCACCTGGGCCGTGGCCGATTCGATTTCCGCGTCGACATTGGCTTGCCGTTCAAGCTCGCGGCTACCGCCAAACCTGGCCACATAAGCCCGTTGCGCCGGCTGCGCGGCCCGTACCGCGCTGGCTTCGGCGGCATACACCCGGGCGGCGACTTCGCCCACCACTTGCAGCACCTGGGCATCCTCGCTGGAGCGCTGGGCATTGCCATGGCTGTAGATGCGCGTGCGATTGCGCACCTGCTGCGCCACATCCTTGAGGGCCGATCGGCCGATGCCGGCCAGGGTCGCCAGCAGCACCAGTTGATAGAACGCCGTCTGGTATTTGAAACGGGTCGCGAAGTCGATCACCTGCCCGGCTTCCACCACCGCATCGACAAACCGTGAAGTCCCGCTGCCGGTGGTGCGCTGGCCGAAACCGTCCCAGTCATCGCTGTGTTCGATCCCCGGCTGAGGCGTGCGCACGGCGGCAATCACATCGCCGCCGGTGTCACTGCGGCGGGCGTAGACATCGATCCAGTCGGAGAAGATGCTTCCGGTGCTGTAGAACTTCTCGCCGTTGAGACGCCACTGTTCGCCATCCGGCGTGACCTTGGTCACCACGTCGCCAATGACCACATTGCCGATTTCGGTCCAGGCGCAGCCGACGATATCGCCATCGACGAAGCGCTTGAACCATAGGTCGCGATTCGCCCCGGGCGGGGCATTCAGGCGGTCCTCGGCAAAGGCGAAGTGTCCGCGCAAGGCCTGGGGTACGTTGGAGTCGGCCTCGGCCAGTTCGATCAGCAGTTGGAACAGCTGGGGCAGGGAGGCACCGCCACCGCCATATTCCACGGGCACCCGCACGGCGCCGAAGCCGGCCAGCTTGAGCCACTGGATCGGCTCGTGGGGCAGGTCGCGCGATTGCTCCCGTTCCACTGCCCCGGCGGCGATGCGGGCAAAGATCGGCCGAAAGCGTTCGGCCAGGGATTCGTAGTCAACGCCAAGGGACAGCGGGTTGATCACCTGGTGTTCGGTCATGGGACAGCTCCTTGAGGACAGGCAGGGAAAGTACGCTTGCCAGGCCTGTTTGCACGGTCCATGCCGAGGGCGCCAGAGCCGCTGGGACGGGCGCTTGCCGGTGCCCGGCGATGGGTAGCTGTTGCCAGGTACACAGCGTTTCAACAAATCGTCCTGCCAGACCACAAATCTTCCAGCTTGCAGCGCCCCTGGCAGGCGCCGGCTTGCCGGCGATGGGGCCCGTGAGACATGCATCGTCTGATTGACCGCCATCGCCGGCAAGCCGGCTCCTACAGGGTTTGTATTTCAGGCTTCACACATCGGCGCTCCGGCAAGCTCGCGCGCTCCCGGTCACTGGCACGCTTGCTGCTCTACCTCCTTGAACATTCCCCCGCGCCGAGGTTCAACAGCATGAGTCAGCAAGCCGTAAAATTCGCCTACTGGGTGCCCAATGTCAGCGGTGGGCTGGTGGTCAGCAAGATCGAACAGCGCACCAGTTGGGACATCGACTACAACCGCAAGCTGGCACAGTTGGCGGAGGCGGCCGGGTTCGAGTACGGCCTGACCCAGATCCGCTTCACCGCCGGCTACGGTGCCGAGTACCAGCATGAGTCGGTTGCCTTCAGCCATGCTCTGCTGGCCGCCACCCACACACTGAAAGTGATCGCCGCGATCCTGCCCGGCCCTTGGCAACCGGCGTTGGCGGCCAAGCAACTGGCGACCATCGATCAACTCACCGGGGGCCGGATTGCCGTCAATATCGTCAGCGGCTGGTTTCGCGGTGAGTTCCATGCCATTGGCGAACACTGGCTGGAACACGACGAACGTTATCGCCGTTCCGAAGAGTTCATTCGCGCGCTGAAAGGCATCTGGACCGAAGATCAGTTCACCCTCAAGGGCGACTTCTACCGTTTCAACGACTACAGCCTCAAACCCAAGCCCCTGAGCCAACCGCACCCGGAGATCTTCCAGGGCGGCAGTTCCCGGGCGGCGCGGGACATGGCGGCGCGGGTCTCGGATTGGTATTTCACCAACGGCAACACGCCCGAAGGGATCAAGGCCCAGGTCGATGATATCCGCGCCAAGGCGGCCGCCAACGGCCACTCGGTGAAAGTCGGGGTGAACGCCTTTGTCATTGCCCGCGACACCGAGGAAGAGGCCCGTGCGGTGCTCGCGCAAATCATCGACAAGGCCGACCCCGAGGCCGTCGGCGCGTTTGGCGATGCGGCGAAACAGGCGGGCAAGTCGTCGCCGGAAGGCGAGGGCAACTGGGCCAAGTCCAGCTTCGAGGATCTGGTGCAATACAACGACGGCTTCAAGACCAATCTGATCGGTACGCCGCGGCAGATCGCCGAACGGATCGTCGCCTTGAAAGCCGTGGGCGTGGACCTGGTGCTGGCGGGGTTCTTGCACTTCCAGGAAGAGGTGGAGTACTTCGGCAAGCGCGTGTTGCCGCTGGTGCGCGAACTGGAGGCGAAGAAGGCCGGGCGGACGGAGGAGGTAGACCTATATTCCAACAACAAGGGGCAGATCGCCCCCGGCTTCTGAGTCAGGCGTCATTTCAAAGATGCTCCCTCTCGCCAAGCAGGGGAGAGGGCGGAGGAGCAGCAGGATGTGAATAGAGTTAGACTGTATGGTTATAAACGGGTGTAGGAGTGTTGTTAAGGTGAATAAAAACTGAATGAATGGAGAATGTTTTTGATTTGAAACATTTTTGAGGGGCATTGAATTAAATCAAAAAAAATAAGATTTTGTGTGTTTTTTTAAAAAACAACCGCTCTCGAAATGAAACTTTGTCACTTTCTGTATCGTGATTGTATCGTATTTGATACTTGATGTAATTGGATCCAATAAACTATGTTTCGTTTCGGTTTGTTCATTGTCCATTTCCGTCAACAGGAAGTTGTCGATATGCGTATTGCCAAAGCTGAAGTGTTTCTGGCTGAAGTTCCTTACAAGGCGCCTTATCAAACGGCTACCAATGTCACACCGAAGGGGCGTCATATTGTTTTGAAAATGACCACCGACACGGGCGTGACGGGGTGGGGGGAGTCGGGCATTATTTCCAGGCGTTATCCGGCGCAGGGCGATACGCCCGAGACTATGTTTGCCATCCTCGAACACTATTTGTGCCCTGCATTGATAGGCCAGGATCCTTGCCAATTCGAAGTGCTCATGAACAGTCTCGATGTATTGATTCAAGGCCATCTGTTTGCCAAGTGCGCTGTCGATCATGCGCTGTTGGACTTGGCGGGAAAAATACTCAATGTACCCGTCTGTAATTTATTGGGTGGAGCCTATAACCTCAGTTATGAGGTGAGTCGCAGCTTGCCGTTTGCTGCTCCCAAAATCGTCACCGAGCGGGCGCTACAATTACAGGATCTTGGTTATCGCAGACTGACGCTCAAGGGGTCGGGGGTTCTGAAAGACGATTACGCTTGCTTCAAGTCAGTCCGGCAGGCCTTGGGCGACGACTTCGAGCTTGAGGTCGATCCCAATTGTGCCTACGACATCCCGACGGCCATCCAGTTTATCAAGCGTATAGAGCAGCATGGTGTCTTCGCCGTGGAGCAACCCACACCTGGCCACGATATAGTGGGCTTGGCTGAAGTGAAGCGTAACGTGTCCACGACGATCATTGCCGATGAAAGTTTGTTTACCTGCCGGGACCTCAAGGAGATCATCCATTTCAATGCTGCGGATGCCATTTGCCTGAAACCTTTCAAATCCGGCGGAATACTGGCTTCGCGTCGGCTTTGTGCGGCAGCCGAGGTTTGCGACCTGCAAGTCAGTACCGGAAGCATGCACCCGTTCGGTATCGGTACGGCTGCGCTTCACCACTTCGTTTCAACATTGAAGAGCGTGGCGACCACGGGATATGGGTGTCCGAGCGAAAGGTTCGCCGATGATATTGTCAGCGAATGTGGTTATTCGTTTGCCGACGGTAAAGTCCGATTGTCGATCGACAGACCGGGATTAGGGATCGAGGTGAATGAGGAAAAACTGTTTTCGTACTCGACCGCCTATAAAGTCATCGAAACGTCCAGTATTTAATCACCCTCCTACGCAATGGATTGCCCAACATGGAACTCATCACGCTTGTCGACTCAACGCTGCGCGAAGGCAATCAGGCGCCTGGAGTCAAGCTGACCACCAAGGCCACCTTGATCGTGGGTGAGGCGTTGGCCGAGGCCGGGATCGATTTCATCGAAGCCGGTCATCCCTACGCCTCGAAACAGGAGTTCGACCGGGTTTCTTCATTGGTCAGATCAAAGTGCGTCAAGAACGTTCTTGCGCATGCACGCGCCCATCGGGACGATATCGATGCCGTATCTGCAACCCAAGCAAATTGGGTCGGAATATTTGCCGGTGTCAATGAGTCGTCCCAACGACATCGGCTCAGGAAAAGCAAAACCGAAATACAAGAGCTGGTATGGCGAAGTATCCTGCATGCGAAGTCACTGGGGCTAGAAGTCCGTTACACCATTGAGGACGCCTCCAGAACATCTCTGGCCGACCTGATTGAGACCTTCGAAATTGCCAGGAATGCGGGGGCGGACAGAATCTGCTTTGCGGACTCACTGGGTATCTGTGAGCCCTTTGAGGTGCTCTCTACTATAGGACTGATCAGGAAGTCCCTTCCCGCTGTCGATCTCGAGGTGCACTTCCATGACGACAGGGGATTGGCGATGGCGAATACGCTGGCGTCCATCGAGGCGGGAGCAACCTTTGTTTCTTGCACCGTCAACGGTATTGGAGAGCGCTGTGGTATCACCGAAACCTGTCTTCTGATTACCAACCTTCACTACAACTCGATCCCCAGTACCGGAAAAAGCCAGAAAGTCCTGAAACTGAGTAGCACGGTATCCCAGGCCATTGGCGACTCATTCGACCGCCGACGCCCTATCATTGGCGAGTACAGCTTTGTGCATACTGCCAAGCTCCACCGGACCGCCAACGCCAGGGACAGCAACTGCTATCACTGGGTCGATCCTGTATGTCTGAGCGAGTGATAAACCAGTGAGCGTGGCGCAATGATTTACAGTGAATGGTTGACCGGGATCGGCTTGGTGGTCCTCGGATTGGTGACCGGCTTTGTCGGCACCAATACCGGAGGCAGTGTATTCCTGACCGTGCCGGTAATGATCTGGCTGGGCATACCGCCACAGTCGTCGATCGCCACTGCCCGCCTGGCTTCGGTGGGCACCATGGTCGCAGGCCTGAGACATTTTCATAACCAGGGCAAAGTCGACTATGTCGTCGCCATACCCGCGGCGGTGCTGGGGCTGCTGGGCGCTCTGGCGGGTGCGAGTCTGTTGTTGCAAATCGATGCGTTGTTGCTGCACCGGGTGATTGGCCTGCTGACGTTGCTGCTGGTTGCGCTCTCCCTGGTGAAGAAACCACGTACATCCGACAGGACACCCTCAACGATCAGCAAGTTTTTCGGATACCTTCTTTTCATTCCCATTGGCATGATCGGTGGCTTGTTTGGTGGGCAAGCCAAACTCTCGACCTATCTGTACATCCTCTTTTTCAAGAAGAGCATCAGCGAGTCGGTGGGCACTCGAAAGGTCGGCGGGCTTGTACTGTCCGTGGGGTCGCTGCTGATCTTTGGTCTGAGTGGCATCATCAATTGGCAATATGGCACCTGCCTGATTCTCGGTACCTTGCTGGGCGCCAATGCCGGTGCCAAGTTTGCCTTGAAAAAAGGTGACGACTGGATGGAAGCAGTGTTCAACGTGGTCGTGGTCGTGCTGGCGTTGAGGATGCTTTTTTACTGATCAACTTCAGTCACCAGGTGGCCAGGCTCACCGTGGCTCTAGCAGCCGCGCCCCGGTCTCATGGGCACCCAACATATCGCCATGGTTGCGCAGCGGGCAGTTCTCCATCGACAGGCAGCCGCAGCCGATACAACCGTTGAGTTTGTCCCGCAGCCGGGTCAACCGGGCGATGCGTTCGTCCAGTTCGGTCTTCCCGTTTTCCGACAAGCGTTTCCATCACGCCAAGGCGGTGAGCTTCGATTCGTTCCGGGTCCTGCGCCGCATCGAGCGCAGCCAGGACGACGCCTTGCAGTGCGCCCTGGTGGGCTAAATAGAGAGTTGCAACATGCGCTCACCCTGGACGTTCTCGCCCGCACGGCGCTTGTTCACCGCCAACTCGCCGATCTTGATCAGCCGCGTGCGGGTCACATTGCGGCTCAGGCCCAGCAGGCCGGCGGTGTGCACCTGGTTGTAGTGACTGAAACGGTAGGCGGCGCGCAGCAACGCATCCTCGACCTTTTCATAGAGTGCACCGGCCTGTTCCTCGAAGAGTTTCTGGAAGGCCCGGTTGAGTAAGGCTTCGGCCGAGTCATCAAGGGCGTTGCCGCTGTCGTCCTGACGTTCGATGCGCAGGTTCGACAGGCGCAGATCGTCGCGCTCGATCACGCCGTCATGGCAGATCAACAAGGTGTGGTGGATAACGTTTTCCAGCTCGCGAATATTGCCCGGCCAGCCATAACTCCTGAGTTTTTGTTCGGCGCTGGGGCTGATGCGGATATCGCCATAGCCCAGGCGCTGGCTGTAGCTTTCGATAAAGTGTCGGGTCAGCGGCAGGATATCGCCGGGGCGCTCGCGCAGGGGGCTGAGCTCCAGGCTGACAACATTGAGGCGGTAATACAGGTCCTCGCGAAAGTGCCCGGCGTTGATGGCTTTTTCCAGCTGCACATTGGTGGCCGCCAACACCCGCACGTTGATCGGGATGCTTTTGCGCGAGCCGAGGCGTACCACTTCGCGTTCCTGCAGGACCCGTAGCAGCTTGACCTGGATCGGCATCGGCAGGTCGCCGATCTCGTCGAGGAACAAGGTGCCGCCGTCGGCCTCTTCGAACCAGCCGGCCTTGGCGTTGAGGGCGCCGGTAAACGCGCCTTTTTCATGACCAAACAGCTCGGCTTCCACCAGGGATTCGGAGAAGGCCCCGCAGTTGACCGCGACAAACGGGCGATTACGGCGGGCGCTGAGGTTATGGATATGCCGGGCCACCAGCTCCTTGCCGGTGCCGGTTTCACCGATGATCAGCACGCTGGCTTCGCTCGGCGCCACTTGTTGCAGGTGGGCGAGCAGGGCCTGGGACTTGGGGTCTTCGAACACCTGGGCGGTGGCGCGGATGGAGGTGGCCAGGGCCGGCGAGGGCGGTAACGTTAGCAGCTGCATAGGCTTCTCTAGGAATAAAAAGTGGGGGGCGGCAGCGTCTGGTTCAGGGCCCAGTCGCCGAGTTCCTGGAGTTTGTAGTCCAGCAGCCCGGCGGCGCGTTCCACCAGCAGGCGGACACCTTCGAGGGCGACCCAGAAGTCGCCGTAGTGGTTGAGCACGTAAGGGGCCTGGCGAATATCCCGGGCGGTGGATTTGAACCAGGGTCGGGTTTCGTCGAGGGTGTACTGCCGGGCCTCTTCGAAAGCGCCTTCGGCAATACCGAGGAACATATGGCTCAGGGTCAGTTGCGCGATCAGTGGCCGCAGGCAGGCAAAAGGTGTGCTCAAGGGGCCGGGGTCGAGCAGCAGCTCGGATTCCTCGACCCGCCCCCGTTCGAAGCTGGCGCTGCCGCTGTCGGTCTGGCGCTGGCCCATGTTGTGCCAGTCGTCATGCAGGGTGATGCCGCTGCGCCCGCTGGGGATGGCGGCAATCAGCAACTTGCCGCCGGCGCTTTCGTCCACCGCCGAGGCGATCAGCATCTGTGAGTCATTGGCGTCGGAGCAGAAGCTTTTCTTGCCGGAGAATTCGCGCCAGCCGCGTGTGGGCGCGGAGCTTGTGTGGGAGCGGAGCTTGTCGGATCGCCGCACCGCCGCGAAGAGGTCCGTGAGGACGCCAAAAGCTTCGCGGGCAAGCTCCGCTCCCACTGGTTCAGGCGCCAGCTTGGGTCGGCAACACATCGTTGGCGATCATTTCGCCAAACGGCCCGCTCAGGTTGGTGATGCCACGTCCGGCCAGGCTGGCATAGGGGGCGGGCAACAGCGGGAACACCCGCTCGGCGAAGCGATAGGCTTCTTCCAGGTGTGGGTAACCGGAAAAGATAAAGCTCTCGATACCCAGGTCGGCGTACTCCTTGATCCGCGCCGAGATGATCCCGGGACGGATCGCCACCAGGTAACGCAGACGTTCGGTGAGTGGCACCAGAATCGAGGCGATGACCCAGGAGTCCTCGCGGGAGCGTCCGGTGGGAATCAGCACGCCGTGATAACCAAGGTTGTCGGCGGCCTGGGCCACTTGTTTCAGATAGTTGAGGGTGACCGGGCGCGCGCCCTGGGTAGTGCCCAGGTAATGGCCATCGCCGTGGGTCGGGAGAAACCAGAAAACATCCACGAGAGTTCCTCAGGCGATTTTCAGCAGTGGCGTGGGGTGGGCACCGAGCAACGCGGTGGCTTTCGACGGGCGGATTTGCGCCAGCTCGGCCAAGACGGCCTGGGTCAGCACCAGGGTACCGGAGGGACGGTAGGTGCCGCCGGAAAGGGCAACGACTTTCAGTGCGCGAGACATGATCAGTTCCTTTTCAAACAGTTGCTCAGCGAGCAGGGTCAGTGACAGGGTTTGAGCAAGAGCTGTACCAATAACCCAAGTCCCGTATTTTCAGGCCCTTGGCCGGTTGGAGCGGGCGTCGGGTGCTGGCTGGCGGACGGTTTTGTTGATCGACTGTTGGCCGGCGAACAGTTGCCCTGGCAACAGCGGATCGGCTGTGGGAACAGTTGTAAGGGGTTTTTAATATTCCGTAAATGAACGTATTTACATATTTATAGGACTTTTAGGAATATTAGGTGCCCGCAGCCCGGAACGGCCGAGGTGATCGATAGCGATTATCGAGCTGGGTGATTTTTGCCCTGCCGGCGCGCCGGGTAGCCTGTGTCCATTGCCTCACGCCAGGTTCCCGGGAGTCGCGCCATGAAACATTCATCCATGCAGCAGCAGAAGGCGCAACTGATGGGGCCGTCACGGAAGGTCCAGGGTTTCGATGACCAGGGTGAGATCAGCGCGGATCGTGGCAGTAACAGACACAGCCCACAGAGCTGAAAGGTAAAACTGTATCGGTCCAAGTTTTTGCCAACTGTGCGTGAGTTCCGCCAAGTCGGTGGGATAGGCTGAGTCTCTGACTGAGCTTATGGCTGGATGCTGTTCATGACCCTTTCGCTGGACCTGCTGCTGGGCTTTGCCCTTTTCGCCCTGGTGACTTCAGTGACCCCCGGCCCCAACAACGCGATGTTGCTGGCGTCCGGCGTCAACTTTGGTTTCAACCGTTCCATTCCCCATATCCTGGGTATTTCCTGCGGCTTTTTTGTCCTGGTACTGGCGGTGGGCCTCGGTCTTGGCGCGGTATTCGAGGCTTATCCCGTGTGCTACTCGGTATTGCGTTATATCGGTGGCGCCTATCTGCTGTACCTCGCCTGGAAGATCGCCGGTTCCGGACCGGTCGGCGAGTCGGAGCAGGGGCCGGGCCGCCCGTTCGGGTTCTGGAACGCCGCGGCATTTCAATGGGTCAATCCCAAGGCCTGGGTGATGGCGGTCGGCGCGATCAGCACCTACACGCCATTGCAGGGCTATTCCAGCAATGTATGGGTGATCGCGGCGGTGTTCGCTCTGATCAACGCGCCCAGCGTCAGTCTCTGGGCGGCCTGCGGCAGCCTGTTGCGCAACGTGCTGCGTGATCCGCGCTGGCTGCGGCTGTTCAATATCGGTATGGCGCTGCTGTTGGTGATTTCGTTGTACCCGATGTTGCATGAGAGTGCGCGGCAACTGCTGCGTTGACCCGCCCTTGCGTGTTTCCTGTCCTCGCCGTTGAAGCGGGCCGCCTGTTCCAGCACGATTGACACTCGCAACACCTTCCCCGGGCCTGTAAGCTGGATTTTAGGAGCGTTCCTACGCACTTTTAATGAAAGTTATCTTTCTTTAATCGTTTTCCATCGGATATAGCTGTCCGCCCAACCACAGGGTGGGTGATCAGCAAGGGATCGATCCGCGGGACACGCTTTATGAGTTTTTTGCCATGACTGAACTTCCTCTGTATTTCGACTATGCCGCCACCACGCCGGTGGATGAGCGGGTCATCCGGGTGATGGTCGAGTGTCTCGGCTTTTCCGGTAATTTCGGCAACCCGGCGTCCAGCTCCCATGCCTTCGGCCAGCGCGCCCGGCAGACGGTCGAGCAGGCCCGGCAACAGGTGGCGAGCCTGGTGGGGGCGAACCCCGAGCAGATCGTCTGGACCTCCGGGGCCACCGAATCGAACAACCTGGCGCTCAAGGGCGTCGCCCAGGCCCGGGGTGTCAGCGGCGGGCATGTGATCACCAGCCAGATCGAACACAAGGCGGTGCTCGATACCGCCCGGCAACTCCAGGAAGCCGGCGTGGCCGTCACCTACCTGGTGCCGAATGGCGAAGGGTTGATCACCGCGGCCATGGTCAGCGAGGTCCTGCGCGAGGACACCTTCCTGGTCTCGCTGATGCTGGTCAACAATGAGCTGGGCACCCTCAATGACATCGCCGCCATCGGCCAACGGGTACGTCAACACGGCGCACTGTTTCATGTGGACGCGGCTCAGGGCGCGGGCAAGGTGGCGATCGACCTGGCCGCCTTGCCGGTGGACCTGATGTCGTTTTCCGCGCACAAGGTCTACGGTCCCAAGGGCATCGGCGCCTTGTACGTCGGCCCGCGCGCGCAGCAGAAACTGCACGCGCAGATCCACGGGGGTGGCCATGAAGGCGGCCTGCGCTCCGGCACCCTGGCCACCCACCAGATCGCCGGCATGGGCAGTGCCTTTGCCCTGGCGACCGAGCATCTGGAAGAAGAAATCGCCAACATCCGTCATCTGCGCCAGCGCTTGCTCGAACAACTGGCGGATGTCCCGGGCCTGCGTCTGAACGGCAGCCCGACCGAACGCATCCCCCATACGTTGAGTCTGACCTTTGCCGAAGGCGAGTTCGACGCTATGGCCCTGGGGCGGTCCCTGGCGTACTCGGCGACGTCAGCCTGCAACTCCGCGAGCCAGGCGCCGTCCCATGTGCTGCTGGCGCTGGGGCACGATGCGCGTCTGGCCGGGCGGACCATTCGCCTGAGCCTGGGGCGTTTTACTTCCGAGCAGGACATCGACCGCGCCGCCGCGGCGATCAAGGCCAGCCTGAGTGCACCGGCACCGTTCTGGGCGCTTGCCCAGCCGTGAGCGTGTCGGATAACAATTGAATAATAAGTGGTTAGCAGGAGACACAATGAGTACGCAGACCCCGAGTCAAGGAACCGTTCCCCAGCGCCTGGCACGTACCCGCGAGCTGATGCGCCGCGAAGGCGTGCAGGCGTTGCTGGTGCCGTCGGCCGATCCGCATCTGTCGGAATACCTGCCCGCCTACTGGCAGGGCCGGCAGTGGCTGTCAGGCTTCCATGGCTCGGTCGGCACCTTGATCGTGACGCCGGAGTTCGCCGGCGTCTGGGCTGACAGCCGCTATTGGGAGCAGGCAACCAAGGAGCTGGCCGGCAGCGGTATTGAACTGATGAAATTGCTGCCGGGGCAACCTGGTCCGCTGGATTGGCTGGCCGAACAGGCATCGCCAGGTGGCGTGGTCGCGGTGGATGGTGCGGTCATGGCGCTGGCTTCGGCGCGGAGCCTGGGCGACAAGTTGCAGGCCCGTGGCGCACGGCTGCGCACTGACATTGACCTGCTCGACCAGGTCTGGGAAGACCGCGAGGCGCTGCCGAACCGGCCAATCTACCCGCATCTGCCGCCGCAAGCGACGGTCAGCCGTGGCGACAAGCTCGCGCAGTTGCGCGGTGAGTTGAAAAATCGTGGCGCCGACTGGCATTTCATCGCCACGCTGGATGATATCGCCTGGTTGTTCAACCTGCGCGGTGCCGATGTGTCCTTCAACCCGGTATTCGTTTCCTTTGCCCTGGTCAGCCAGGAGCAGGCCACGCTGTTCGTGTCCTTGAGCAAGGTGAGTGCCGAGCTGGCGCTGGTGCTCAAGGCCGATGGCGTGACCTTGCGTGACTACAGCGAAATCGGTGCGGCGCTGGCCAGCATTCCGCCGCGGGCGGGCTTGTTGGTCGACCCGGCGCGGGTGACGGTCGGTTTGCTGGACAATCTGGCTCGGGAAGTGACGCTGGTCGAGGGGCTCAACCCGACGACCTTGGCCAAATCCCGCAAGAGCCTCGACGATGCGCTGCATATCCGCCAGGCCATGGAGCAGGATGGGGCGGCCTTGTGCGAATTCTTTGCCTGGCTGGAAACCGCGCTGGGTCATGAACGTGTCACCGAGCTGACCATCGATGAGCACCTGAGCGCCGCCAGGGCGCGGCGTCCGGGCTATGTGTCGCTGAGTTTCAATACCATCGCGGCGTTCAACGCCAACGGTGCGATGCCGCACTATCACGCCACCGAGGCGGAGCATGCCTTGATCGAGGGTGACGGCCTGCTGCTGATCGACTCCGGCGGTCAATACCTCGGCGGGACCACCGACATTACCCGGATGGTCCCGGTGGGCACGCCGACGGCCGAGCAGAAACGTGATTGCACGCGAGTGCTCAAGGGTGTGATCGCCTTGTCCCGCGCGCAATTTCCCCGTGGGATTCTATCGCCTTTGCTGGACGCTATCGCCCGCGCCCCGATCTGGGCCGAAAGCGTGGATTATGGGCATGGCACCGGTCATGGCGTCGGTTACTTCCTCAATGTGCACGAAGGTCCGCAGGTGATCGCCTATCAGGCCGCACCGGCGCCGCAGACCGCCATGCAGCCGGGGATGATCACCTCCATCGAGCCGGGGACCTATCGTCCGGGCCGTTGGGGCGTGCGTATCGAAAATCTGGTGCTGAACCGTGAGGCGGGCAAGAGCGAGTTCGGCGAGTTCCTCAAGTTCGAAACCCTGACCCTGTGTCCGATTGACACTCGTTGCCTGGAGCCGGCGTTGCTGACACAGGAAGAGCGTGACTGGCTCAACGCGTATCACGCCGAAGTGCGCGAGCGTCTGAGTCCGTTGCTGGACGGCGCGGCGCTGGTCTGGTTGAACACCCGTACCGCTGCGATCTGACCGATGACCTCGGGCAGCGCAATCCTGTAGGTGCCGGCTTGCTGGCGATGGCGGCCGCAAGACCGATACAGGCTTGTTGGCCTCATCGCCAGCAAGCCGGCTCCTGCACGGGGTGTGCTGTTTTCAAAGTCCCGCCAGGGCATCGCTCATATAATCGACAAACGCCTTGACCCGGGCGGACTGTCGACGATTGGCCGGAAACACCGCATGGATCGGCAGCGATTGGGTCTGATAGCCAGGCAAAATCGCCGTGACCCGAGCCGCCTTCAGATCTTCAGCGAACAGCCACACCGGCGACAGCGCAATGCCGAGCCCACCCAGGACCATTTCCCGAATCGCTTCCGAATTGTTGCTCTGGGCATTGCCCTTGATGCGCACGCTGTAGCGCTGTCCGTCCTTTTCGTAGTGCCAGAGGTTCTGGCTGTTCAACAGATTGAATTGCAGGCAGTTGTGCTCGGCCAGTTGCCCAGGGGTTTGCGGTTCGCCGCAACGTGCCAGGTAGGCGGCGCTGGCGACGGTGATCCGCTGGGTATCGCCGATGCGTCGGGCAATCAGGTTGCTGTCGCTCAGTTCGCCGATACGCAGACTGACATCCAGGCCCTCCTTGACCAGGTCCTGATTCTGGTCGTTGAGCTGCAGGTCGATGTCCAACTGCGGGTAGCGCGCGAGGAAGTCAGGCAGCCGGCTGGCGATCTGCAAACGACCGAAACTCACTGAGGAACCGATGCGCAGGCTGCCGGCGACCTGTTCCCGGCCCGACTGGAAGCTGTGTTCGGCATTGTCCACGGCGGCTAGAATCTTTCGGCACTGTGCGTAGTAGCGCTGGCCTTCATCGGTCAGTGACAACTGGCGGGTGCTGCGGGCGATCAGCTTGCCCCCCAGTTCGGCTTCCAGGGCCTTGAGGATTTTGCTGATGGTTGGCTGGCTGGTCTGCTGTTCCCGGGCCACGGCAGAGAAACTGCCGCGCTCGACGACGCGGACAAAGATGGTCATTGCATTGAGCTTATCCACGGAACGCCTCATTCATGCCAAAAGGGCATGATCACTATAACAATAGCGCGTCTTATCGGCATGAGTGATGAGGTGCATGATTTGTCTTACTTCCACTGTTCGAGATTGCCGACATGTCCCACTCGCTTGAAATGAACGCTCTGCTGGTCGACGCCGCCAATGCGCCGCTGCGTCTGGTTTCTATCGACCGTCCCGTCCCCGCGGTGGGGCAGGTGTTGGTCCGTATCAAGGCCAGCGGTATCAACCCGTTGGATGCCAAGATCCGCGCCGGCCAGGCCGGTCACGCCCGTCAACCGTTGCCGGCAGTCCTGGGCATGGATCTGGCCGGGGTTATCGAAGCCCTGGGCGAGGGTGTCACCGATTGGGTGGTGGGTGATGAGGTGTACGGGTTGGCCACCGGGATCGGCGGTGCTCAGGGTTCGCTGGCCGAGTTTGCCGCGGTCGATGCTCGACTGCTGGCGCGCAAGCCGGCCAATCTGAGCATGCGCGAGGCCGCGGCATTGCCGCTGGTGCTGATTACCGCCTGGGAGGGCCTGGTCGATCGTGCGCGGGTAGGCGCCGATCAGTCGGTGCTGATTCATGGCGGGGCGGGAGGTGTCGGGCATGTGGCTGTGCAGATTGCCAAGGCCTTCGGCGCCAGGGTCTTCGCTACCGGTTCGGCCACGCAACAGGCTCAGATCGAGAGCTTCGGCGCGACCTTTATCGATTATCGGCTGCATGGCGTGGAGGCGTACGTCACGCAGCATACCGCTGGCGAGGGCTTCGATATTGTCTATGACACAGTGGGCGGCGAAACCCTGGACCGGTCGTTCCAGGCGGCGCGGATCTATCACGGGCATGTCCTGAGTTGCCTCGGTTGGGGCCAGCACAGCCTGGCACCGCTGTCCTTTCGCGGGGCCACTTACTCCGGGGTGTTTACCCTACTGCCATTGCTGACCGGCCAAGGGCGCGAGCATCACGGGCAAATACTGGCACAGGCCGCACGGCTGATCGAAGCCGGTCAATTGAAGCCTTTGCTCGATCCGCGGCAGTTTACCCTGCACACCGCCGAGGAGGCTTATACCTTGCTGGCTAGTGGTTCAGCGCAAGGTCGGTTGGTGGTCGAGATCTAGTTCTTCAGTCCTGGAGCAAGGCTTCGCGGACGAAGTCGAGGCGGTCCTGGTCGAAGAACAACTGATCGCCGACCAGGGCCGGAGAATGGCTGTGTCTTGCCCGCCTTGGGCGCGGATGCGGGTGACTATGCAGCGCCAGGTGTTGCGATCGAGCCATGACGAAATCAATCGGCAGATAGCGGGGGCGCTTTAGGGCTCAGCGTGGATGGTTTGTTGCAGATGATGATCATGCTCCGGCTGGTATAGCCGGCCGGGTTGAGACCGAACGGATAGTCACCCGGGTCTTCCACGGCATCGCCGGATTTGGCCAGCACTCTATAACCGTTGTCGCTGCAGGAATTGGCGGCCTTGGTGTAGCACTTTTCCCAGGAAGAGGTCAGCCCGGAACAGTTGATATGTACACCGCGCTTACCGTATTTCATCGGTTTCGAGGTTGCGGCGCAGCCGGCGACGGTAAGTACCGCCAGAACTATCAAGAAGCGTTTCATTACCATCCCTATCTCTGCCCCGGATCAATTCGTCCGGTTTGGCTCTTTTCGTGCCGCCTGCTTCTTCCTTGAGCGCCTTGTCCAAAATTTCCAAGGCTGGCATTGGGTTAGGCATAAACATGTCTTATTTGCGCGGCAAATACCAGCGCTGGATCAGACTCTGTTTCAATCGACGGCGACGGGTGGCGCGGACTCCTTGCGCAGGGTCAGCGTGGCACCGACGGAGGCGCAGATAATGCAGGCAATGGCGAGCCACTGGGCGGCGGACAGATACTCGTGCAGGAACAGCAGTCCGGACAGTGCGCCGAAGGAGGGTTCGATGCTCATCAAGGTGCCGAAAGTGCGCGCGGGCATGCGCGTCAGCGCGACCATTTCGAGGCTGTAGGGCAGGGCGGTGGACAGGATCGCGACGCCAAGCGCGGTGGGGATCAGCGCCGGGGTGAGCAATGCGGCGCCGGCGTGGACGATACCGATCGGGGCAATGAACAGGGCGGCAATCACCACGCCGAGGGCGGCGGTCTGGATGCCGTTGTCGTTGCCGGCTTTCTGGCCGTACAGGATGTACAGCGCCCAGCACACACCGGCCCCCAAAGCATAACTGGCGCCGGGCAGGTCAATGCTGGCGCTGGTCGCGCCGGAGGGGATCAACAGCAGGAGGCCGCTGACCGCCAGGGCGATCCAGAGAAAGTCGATGGCCCGGCGTGATGCGTAGATCGCAACCGCCAGGGGGCCGGTGAACTCCAGAGCGACGGCGATGCCCAGGGGCACGCTTCTCAAGGACATATAGAAGAGGAAGTTCATACCGCCCAGGGCAATGCCATAGATGATCACGGTACGCAGCGACTTGGCGGTGAACTTGGCCCGCCAGGGGCGCAGGACCAAGACCATGATGATGCTGGCAAACAACAGGCGCAGGGTGGTGGTGCCCTGGGCGCCGACAATCGGGAACATGCTTTTGGCCAGGGAGGCGCCGGATTGAATCGAGGCCATTGCGATAAGCAGCAGACCGACGGGGAAGAGTGTCGAGGCCAGGCTGCGGGGCGGCTGGGTCATGGGGCGGTGTCATCCGGGGCTATATAAGGGAGGCAGGTGTATATGATGCGGAACAAAGCGCCGTTGAGCAATATATTGCTCAATGGGGATTTGTCCCTCTATATGGGAGGTGAGTGATGCAAGGTTTGGGGTGTACACCCCCTTGTAGGAGCCCGGCTTGCCGGCGATGGCGTCCTTGAGGCCGCTAAAAGCTTCGCGGGCAAGCTCCGCTCCCACAGTGTCCGGGTCTGACCGAGAGTTTGCGGTGTAACGAGGTCCTTGTGGGAGCGGAGCTTGCCCGCGAAG
>NZ_JBWKTH010000027.1:0-91030 GCF_059420225.1 Pseudomonas sp. GW821-FHT04D07 | reverse complement strand
CCCCCCCCCCCCCCCCCCCCCCCCCCCCCCCCCCCCCCCCCCCCCCCCCCCCCCCCCCCCCCCCCCCCCCCTCCCCCTCCCCCCCCCCCCCCCCCCCCCCCCCCCCCCCCCCCCCCCCCCCCCCCCCCCCCCCCCGCTCCCACAGACGGTGCAAGGCGCAAGGGCCTCATCGCCAGTAAGCCGGTTCCTACCGATCGTGTTCGGGCGGCGGCCACGGGCAATAACAGCCCACCGCCATGTTGTGGGTGGCATTCACCGCGCGCCCGTCACTCAACGCTTGAAGGATCGGTTCGATAAAGCTGTTGCTGGAATTGCAGGTGGCGCCCTGGCTATAGGGGCCAAAGTAAGCCAGCTTGCCGGCGCGGTCCCAGATCGCCACCGCCGGGCTGACCGTCAGCTGCTCGGCCCCTGGCAAGCCAGGCAGCGCCTTGATCGCACTCAAGGTGGCCGGCAACTGGCCGTGAGTCCCGGGCTTTTGCACCGAGTAGAACTGTACGCCCAGCGGCGCGAACCGCTCGATCAACTCCCCCAGGTGCTGTTGGTTGCCGACATTGCAGGGGCAGGCCGGGTCCCAGAAGTGCACCAGGCGGATCGGTCCCGGCCCGGCCAGTTCCGCTGGCAGGCTCAGGCTGTCGCCGGCGAACAGCGCGGTCTGCTCGCTGAAGGCGCGGATATAACGGCCCTGGAACCAGTCATAGGCGAACCCTAGCGCCGTCGCGCAAACCACGGCGAGCAGGCCGGCGAATAATGTCTTGTGACGCATCTGGGGCATGGTGATTCGGTCCTCGAAGGTCGCGTAGCTTGCCATGCCTGCCCTGACAGATGAATATCGCAGGTCTGTAAAACGCCGTTGGCGTTGCCGTGCCTTTTACCTGGAAAGCCTATGTCCGCCACCTTTGCCGCCGATTCCCTGCGTTCCAGCCTGCGACCCTTGGCCGCGGCGCAGCCGTTGTCGGAAGAGGCACGGGCCTATCAGCGCTTCTATGGCCTCGACCTGCCCCAGCGCAGTCCACCTGTCGTCAGTCGCTTGGGCCGCTTCAGCAGCGGCGCTTTCGAGCTGGTGAGTCAGCTCTGGCTGCCGGCCAAACCCGTGGCGACGATGTTCCTGTTCCACGGTTTCTACGATCACATGGGCCTGTTCCGCCATGTTGTGGACTGGGCGCTGGACCAGGGCTTCGCGGTGCTTGCCTGCGACTTGCCGGGTCACGGCCTGTCCAGCGGCGAACGGGCCAGCATCGACGACTTCGCCCGGTATCAGCAGGCCTTGCAAGACCTGTTCAGCGAGGCTCGCGCCCTCGACCTGCCGCAACCCTGGCACCTGTTCGGCCAGAGCACTGGCGGTGCGATTATCATCGACCACCTGCTCAAACACGGCAGCGGCAGCCCGGCCCAGGGCCAGGTGATCCTGCTCTCGCCGCTGATACGGCCACGGGCCTGGGGCTGGTCGAAGTTCAGTTATTACCTGCTCAAGCCTTTCGTCAAAGGCATTGCCCGACGTTTCAGCGAGAACACCAACGACCCGGCGTTCATGCCGTTCCTCCAGGCCGATCCCTTGCAACCGCAGCGCCTGCCGACCGCCTGGGTTGGTGCCCTGGCCCGCTGGATCCCCGGTATCGAGTCCGCGGCGAAAAGCCCGCGCCGACCACTGATCGTGCAAGGCGAGGCCGACATGACCGTCGACTGGCGGCATAACCTCACGGTGCTGCGAGGCAAGTTCGACCGCCCCGAGGTGTTGATGCTGCCCGATGCCCGGCACCACCTGGCCAATGAAATCCCGGCCTATCGCGAACACTACTTGCGCTTTCTCAGCGAGCACCTGCAGCCATGACCCAAGAGCCCGCCATGACCGACCGCCTGCCGCAACGCGCCGACTACCGCCACTTCCAGCCGATCATCACGCGCTGGCACGACAACGATGTCTACGGCCATGTGAACAATGTCACCTACTACAGTTTTTTCGACACGGCGGTGAACACCTACCTGATCGAACAGGGTGGCCTGGATATCCATGACGGCGAAGTCGTTGGTTTCGTGGTCAGTTCGGCCTGCGACTATTTCGCCTCGATCGCCTTCCCCGAGCGCATCGAAATCGGCCTGCGGGTCGGCAAGCTGGGCAACAGTTCGGTGCAATACGAACTGGCGGTGTTCAAGGCCGGTGAGGATGATGCCAGCGCGGCCGGGCGCTTTGTCCACGTGTTCGTCGAACGCGCGACGAACCAGCCGGTGAGCATCCCCGCGGCCTTGCGCGAGGCGCTTCAGTCGTTGAGCTGAATGATCCCTTCGCGCACCGCGAACAGCACCAGCCCGGCAATATCGTGAATCCGCAGCCGGTGCATGATCTGCGAGCGGTGCGCCTCCACGGTCTTGACGCTCAGGCCGAGCCCGACCGCGATGGAGCGGGTGGTCTCGCCCCGGGCGATCAGCCTGAGGATTTCCAGTTGCCGCGCCGTCAGCGCGACCTGGTTGGCGCGGATCGGCTGGCTATGGGCCTGGCGTACGGCCTGGTCGACCACCAGCGGCACCACGGCCGAGGACAGGTACTGGCCGCCGTGGCGCAAGGCCTTGAGCGCCAGCTCCAGCTCCAGCACCGTGGCGTTTTTCAGCAGATAGCCGTGGGCCCCCAGTTGCAGGCACTTCATCACGAAGTGGCTGTCGGTGTGCATCGACAGCATCAGCACCTTGCTGCGTGGCGCGCGCAGCGACAGCTCCTTGAGCGCCGCCACGCTGTTCATTCGCTCCATGGACATGTCCAACAACACGATGTCCGGCTTGAGCCGCGAGGCCAGTTCGATCGCCGCCTGGCCATCGCCCGCTTCGCCGACAATTTCGTACTCTTGTTGTTTTTCCAGCAGTGCCTTCATACCCGCGCGAAACAGCGGGTAATCGTCGGCAAGCAGTATTCGACAAAGCATAAGCTCAAGCCCAATGACGCAAAGGGAAGGGCGCAGCCGCCTGGGCGGGCTGCGATGGTTTATGTCGGGTTCAAGGGCCGGATGCCTTGTGTCTGGCCACTGAACGCCACAACACGTCCACCGAAGGCTTGTGCCGGTTGACCGGCGGGCCGTCGAGTACCTTTCCAGCATGTGTTGAACAACGACAATCTCCAGGCCGTCAGGTGATAACTGCCGAGCCGGATGGTCACACGGCCTTTGTGCCGAGCGAAGAAGTCGTCGCTGGGGCGCAGACATAGCGGCGGCTTCATAGGCGTTCGTAGACCGCGGGGTTGAGCAGCCGCACGGGCAGGTCGAAGCCATGGATGCTTTCCGCATGACCGATGAACAGCAGCCCGCCGGGACGCAATTGATTGACCAGGCGTTGCACGGTGCGCCGTTTTTCGTCGTTGTTGAAATAAATCAGGACATTGCGCAGGAAGATCACGTCGAACAACCCCAGGTCATCGGGCAGCGGCTGGACGAGGTTGATCTCCCGTAGGCTGACCCGTTCGCGCAGCGCGGCCTGGACCTGGAAGCGCGCGTTCATCTCGCCGCTGAGGCAATGGCGGTGTAGCCAGCCTTGGGGAAAGTACTTGGCCTGGGCCATGTCGTAGCTAGCGTCGCGGGCCTTCTCCAGCATGCACAGGCTTAGGTCGCTGGCGAGGACCGACCAATCGCCGCTGCGCATATGCTCCTGGGCGACCATGGCCAGGCTGTAGGGTTCTTCGCCGGAAGAACAGGCCGCGCTCCAGAGTTTCAGCGGACCTTTCCGACCGGCCAGCCACTCGCCGAGATAGTCGAAGTGCGGATGCTCACGGAAGAAATAGGTTTCTTGGGTGGTCAGCAGATCCACCACCAGCCGCTGCTCCTTGAGGTTCATCTGCTGGTCGAGCAGGTGCAGGTAGTCGGCGTAGCTGTCGAGCCGGTAATGGCGCAGGCGCGTCATCAGGCGCCCGGCCACCAGCGGCTTTTTGTTCGGCGCCAGGACGATACCCGAGGCGTCGGCCATAAGCTTTTGCAAGCGGCGGAATTCGCTGTCGTTGAGGGGGGGCTGTGTGAGCTCGCTGGACATCTCAGCGGCCCTGGGATTCGAACAGCGTGGCGGGCAACGGCGCCTGGTGCGCTTCGTTGGCGCCCAGCACACTGAGAAAGCCCGGCAGGAGCAGATTCCATTGTTCGCCACTGAGCATCGATCAGTCCTCGTTCGGGGCGGCGGGGTACAGCGATTCCAGGTTCAGCAGGGACAGCAGTTCATGCACCCTGGGCGAGACCCGCGACACGGTGGTCGGCTGGTCGATGGACGACAGCGCCCGTTGGATCGCCAGGAGCAGTTGCGCACCGGCGCTGTCCAGTTGGTTCAGGTCGCCCAGGTCCAGTTGCCAGGGGCCCGCCGGCAGCGGTAGTAGGCTGAGCAGTTGGTCGCGTGCCCTGCTGACCTCATACAGGGTCAAGTCGCCGGTCACGTGCAGTTGCGCGAGGGTATCGTCCTTGGCGGGTGTCAGCGAGAACATGGCGTGGTCATCCCAACAGCAGTTCGAGCCGGTGCGCGAGGTCGCTCTCGTTGCTATCGGGCACTGGCGCAAGGGGCGGGACTGGTGCAACGATCGAACGCTGTGTGGCACGCGGGGCGAGGGGGGCCACCGTGACAATGACCAGACCTGCTTCAGTGAGAAGGGACTGATTGAAGAACAACCCGGCAGTACTTAACCCGATACCTGACCCGACTCCAAGATAGATCCGCATCTCCTGCTTCCATTGCATAGCTCAAGGTCGGCGGATCATATCGGTAGCATATTGATATCAATATCGGGATAACCCTTAATCCGAAGGGTAGCAGGCCCGTTTTTTGGGGGTGTACACGGGTTTTGAAATTGACTGCCCCGCTAGGTATTTGAACCCTCATTCAACAATTACGCTGCCTGCTGGGGGAGTGGTACAAGGGCTCTAATTGGCGGCGTCTAGGAATTAGGCTTAAGGTCAGGTAACAGAAAAGATGTAATGCTTTGTAACTCGTTTCGAACGACGGCTTAGGTGACTTCCTTACAACGCCGTCGTCCCTTGCGACGTACGGTCAGTCTTCCCAATGCCGACGATGCTTGTGATGGCCATAACCGTGGCCGCGATGTTCGCGATATTCCCGGCGGTCGCCACGGTAATGGCGGCCGCCGCCATCACTGGAGTTACCCATGTAGTTGCCCAGCGCGCCGCCCGCGCCACCGCCAGCCGCCGCGCCGAGCAGGGCACCGTTGGTACCGCCCATGTTGCGCCCGACGACGTTGCCGCCGGCTGCGCCCAGGGCGCCACCGATGGCGGCTTCGCCACGGCTGTGTCTATTCGCGCCGACCGCGCTGCCGCCTGCGCCGCCGAGGGCGGCACCGATGGTCGAGCCGGTGTTGCCGCCCAGCGACTGACCGACGGCCGAACCGAGTACCCCGCCCAATGCTCCACCGATACCGGCTTCGGCGGTACCACCGGCTGAGGCGAAGCCACTGGCCAGGCTCAGAGACAACAAAAGAATCGACGAGAACTTCATGTGAGAAGAGCCTCCAAGGGATGACGGCGCGATCCTGAGGCTTATGTACGAATAGTTACAATGGAAATCCGACGAATAACACGGGTTGTATACAAAATCATAACTTGCTGTTTTTATTGGGGAACTTAGTTGATTTAAGACGGTCGTACGTCGCTTGAACCCAGCTGTTTTGCGCACCCGCGCTGCTGAAAGCGTTTTTCCGGGCCTAGCGGCGGCTCCAGAAAATCGATTCCCCCCAGCGTTTTTCCATCCCATAGAACTGCTGCCGGTTGTCCAGGTAAGCGGCATAGATCCGTGCCAGCAGATCGGCATAGCCTGGTAATGCCTGCACGTCGCCTTGTAGCGCGGCATGTACCGCCTGGGCACAGTGTTGGCCGCAGTAAAGGGCGGTGGCGATGCCTTGCGAGGACAGCGGATCGAAGGACAGGGCCGCATCGCCGACAGCCGTCCAGCGTGCGCCATGGAACAGCGAAAGCCGCCCGCTGCTGGCGTCCATGCCATGGACCGAGGTGCCGGGGCGGTAGCCGTGCGCTTGGCACAATCCCCACAGCAGGCGCGTCTGCGCCAGCTGCCGCCAGAGACCTTCGCTGTTCAGCAGTTGTTGGCGATCCAGCAGGTCGAGATCGCTGAGGTAGGACACCAAGCGTTCCCCCGACGGCAGCAGCACGCTGTACCACCAGCCGTGCTCGACCGCCTCGACCAGGGTTCGACCGTCCTGGTCGGTGCCTTGTGGGCTGTGCAGCAACAGGTAGAACGCCACCAGCCGATCATCCGTCAGGCGCTGCGCACCCTGCTGGCGTGCAAACACGGCCGGGCGGCCGCCAGCGTCGATCAGCCAGCGGCTGTGGGCCAGCTGTTCGTGGCCGTCGCGGGACAGTAACAGGTGGAAACCGTCTTCAGCGGCCGTCTGGCTCAATCGCGTGGAGGCGTGAACCGAGACCCCGACCTGTCGCGCCGCCGTGCGCAGTTGGCTGTCGAAAGCGGCACGGTCCAGTTGATAGCCCTGGCCGTGGGTGTGAAAAATGAAGTCGTCTGTCTGCGGCTCGTTCGAGCCCCACACGGAGACATTGCCGTAGCTGGTGCGATGCCCGGCGCCGAGAAAGCCGTCGAGCACCCCCAGGTCACTGAGCAGCGAGCGTGCCGAAGGCGGAAAACCTTCGCCCACCCGAAAGCGTCCGACGGGCGCCGAGTCGGCCAGCAGCACTCGCCAGCCCAGGCGACCCAGGGTAATGGCGGTCGCCGAGCCGGCCGGGCCGCCACCGATGATGGCGACGTCGTAGGACTCCATCTAGACCGGACGGTTTCCGGGTTTGACGGCGTGAGGTGCCTGCAACGCTTCTTCCGGGCTGCTGAAGTTGGCGCCTTTGGGTGGGCGTGGGCCCGCGCTCGGCGGACTGCCCGCCGCGGCAAAATCAGCGGCCAACTGTGGACTGGCAAAGGTTTGAGCCTGGGGAATGGCCGGGCCATAGCTGGCGACCATCATGCTGTCCGGGTACTGCGGGTTGCCGGGTACACCCTGGCGCACTTCCAGCAGGCCCATGGAGCCGAAGATATCGACCATGGTCTGCATCTGCACGGCGGTCGGGGTCTTTTTCGGATAGTTGATGTCCAGCGGTGCGTTCCAGTTGCTGCGCTCGGCAAAGGCATCGCGACGTTGCTCCGGCGCCACCGAGGGGTCGATGACCAGCTCGTAATCGGCATCGCTGAGGACTTGATTGGGTACGCGGGCCGGCCAGAAGGTCGAAGTGAACGGGTTGTAAGCCTGGTCGTAGCCGCCGCGGCAATACGCCGTGTCGGCCTGCCAGGGCAGACCCATCCAGCGGCTCAGGTCGCCGGGCGCTTGTCCGTACAGTGGCCCGCCGACGGCCAGCGCCTGGGGCTGGTCCAGGGTCGGTCCGTAGTCGGGTTGCGAGCTGTTCGCCGGACGTTGGCGAATACGCCAGGGCTTGGCGTACAGCGGCAGGTGGCGCATCGGCCAGGTCAGTTCGCAGCCAGGGTGGAAGGCATCGGCCAGGCAGAAGTCCAAGGCCGCGCGGTCGAGCATTGCCGGCTGCTCGGCCATGGGGACCGAGTCGAGGTGACCTGGCAGCGGCTCGCTGGTCCAGTCGGATTCAAAGGTGCCGGCCGCCCAACTGCTGAGGGTCAGGTACTGGGTCTGGGTAATCGCCGAATTCTGCCGTGGGCTCGGGTTAGGCACCGAGCTCATGGCATCGCCGTAGATCCACGGCCAGGGCAACACATTGCCATCGGTCGGATCGGGCAGGCGGAAGCTGTTGAGAATCTGCCGGCGGGTTTCGGCGAACAGGTCATAGTTGCCCGGCGCCGGCTTGCTCGCCAGTTGGGCGATAAAGACCGGGTCCTCGAAGTTGTAGCGGCCGTTGTGACCGAACTGGGTGGCGAAACCCTGGTTGACCCATTGCAGGCCCGACAGCCGTTGCAGGATCGGGTAGACGTCATGGCGGAACGACACTGAGGTATTCGGTGTCAGCCAGCCGGCCTGGATAAACAGGTCGTAGGTCAGGTCGTACAGCGTGCGCACGGCCTTGACCTGCGGTGCGTAGTTCGGCGGCGCGGTGACGACCCAGGCCGACTCCACCGGGATCGAGCGTCCGCCGATGCTGACCTGGGCGCTGACCGGGCCATCGGCGGTGTCATCGAACCAGCCGTCGGCGTTGATGAAGCTGTTGCCGTCGGCCGGGTTGAAGATCGGTGTGCCTTTGGGCGATGCCGAGATCCCGCGGCCACCGAGGAACAGCAGTCGGCCCTGGGCATCGGTGCGCAGTTCGCCGAGGTTGACCGGGGTCCCTTCGTAGTCTCCGTTGAATTCGACGCCGCTGTGGTTCGGCCCGCTGATGCTTTGCAGGCCGCCGTCGATGGTCAGGGCCGAGCGGGCCTTGGGGTCGGTGATTTTTGCATTGCGCAGGGGCAGCACCACAGTGGCGGCTTCGGGAATGTCCATCGCCAGTTGCCACTGGTACCACTGCGCTTTGCTGTTGGCGACATGGGCCGACCAGACGATATCGGCGTTTTCCGCGGTTAGTTCAGCGACCACTTCTCCGGCCAGATTGTAGCCGTACAGCCGGAACTCGGCGGCCTGGCGCTTCAGCGCACCCTGGGCATCGCGGTAGAACCCCAGGGGTTCGGGGCGCGGAGAGGTGACCAGGGGGCCGACAAAGTATTCCGATTCGCTGTTGCCGACCCGCGCCACGCCGATGGCGGGGTGGATCGCGGCGCTGACGATGCGATTGTCTTTGCTGGGGGAGGAAGGGGTGTCGCCGTGGTAATGCGTGGTATGACCGGGCGTGATCGACATAAATGCTCTCCGCAATCCGTGCTAAAGAGGATGTTGCCCGACCGGCGGGCAGGATCCCTGGGCGGGTGCCGGACATCGCATTCGCATGAGTGGATGAGAAGCACCGCCCGCAGACTCTAGTAAAGGGCCAGCGGTTTGTCGAATGGCCTTTTGCTATGGTTCGGATGGCGATCCGAAGCCCTGGTTATAGAACGTTTCGCGGGGTGTCGTTCAGCTCGCCTTGGCCATGATCAGCCCGGTTTCGCTGGCCTGCTCCAAGACAATGGCGATGAACTTGGAGGTCGGGGTTTGGCTGTCGTCGCCGACACTTTCCAGCGGCACCAGCGGGTTCACTTCCGGGTAGTAGGCGGCGGCCTGCCCGGCGGGGATATCGAACGCCAGCAGGGTGAAGCCCTTGACCCGGCGCTCGCGGCCGTCTTCCCAGAGCGAGACGATATCGGCCTTCTGGCCCGGCTTGAAGCCCAGGCGGATGATGTCCGCTTCGTTGACGAACAACACGTCACGTTGGCCCTTGACCCCACGGTAGCGGTCATCGAGGCCGTAGATGGTGGTGTTGTACTGATCGTGGGAGCGCATCGATTGCATGATCAGATGCGGTACCTTGCCGGTGGCGTGGGTGCGCTCGTGGATCAGGTCGACCGGCAGGCTGTTCGAGCGGAAGTTCGCCCGGCCCGACGGGGTGTGCCAGCGACGCGTGCCAGCCGCGTTGCCCAGGTAGAAACCGCCCGGGTGCGCCAGACGCTGGTTGAAGTCCTTGAAGCCGGGAATGGTGTCGGCGATCAGGTCGCGAATGCGCCCGTAGTCGGCCACCAGCCAGTGCCAGTCCACCGGGGTGGCGCCCAGGGTCGCGGCGGCGATGCCGGCGATGATTGCCGGCTCCGAGCGCATCTGTTTCGACTGTGGCTGCAACTGGCCGTTGGAGGCGTGGACCATGCTGAACGAGTCTTCGACGGTGACGGCTTGGGCGCCCTCGCTCTGGATATCGATATCGGTGCGGCCCAGGCATGGCAGGATCAGCGCTTCCTTGCCGTGGGTCAGGTGGCTGCGGTTGAGCTTGGTGCTGATCTGCACGGTCAGGTCGCAGTTGCGCAGGGCTTCGAAGGTCCGCGGGCTGTCCGGGGTCGCCTGGGCGAAGTTGCCGCCCAGGCCGATAAACACCTTGGCCCGGCCATCCAGCATGGCATGGATGGCATCGACCACGTTATGGCCGCTGCTGCGCGGCACCTTGAAGTGGAAGCGCCGCTCCAGGGCATCTAGGAAGGCTGTTGGCGGACACTCGTTGATGCCCATGGTGCGGTCGCCCTGTACGTTGCTGTGGCCACGCACCGGGCACAGGCCGGCGCCCGGGCGGCCGACATTACCGCGCAGCAGCATCAGGTTGGCGATTTCCTGGATGGTCGCTACCGAGTGCCGATGCTGGGTGATGCCCATGGCCCAGCACATGATGACGTTCTTGCCTTTGGCGTACATCCGCGCCGCTTGCTCGATTTCCACCAGGGTCAGGCCCGATTGCGTAACGATCTGCTCCCAGGGCGTGTCGTCGATGGCGGCCAGGTAGTCGAGGACATTGACCGTGTGTTCGTTGAGGAAGTCATGGTCGAACACCGACGGCTCGCCCGCCGACTGGGCATCGCGCTCCCATTGCAGCAGGAACTTGGCCATGCCGCGCAGCAGCGCCATGTCGCCGCCCAGGGCCGGGCGGAAATAGGCGGTGTTGGTCGGCTTGTCGCCGTTGGTGAGCATTTCCAGCGGGTGCTGCGGGTGCTGGAAGCGTTCCAGGCCGCGCTCCTTGAGCGGGTTGATACAGATCACCTGGCCACCGCGTTTCACCGCTTCCCGCAGGGGTTCGAGCATTCGCGGGTGGTTGGTGCCGGGGTTCTGGCCCCAGACAAAAATCGCGTCGGCGTGTTCGAAGTCGTCAAAGGTCACGGTGCCCTTGCCGACCCCGACACTCTGGGCCAGGGCCACACCGCTGGCCTCGTGGCACATGTTCGAGCAATCGGGGAAGTTGTTGGTGCCGAAGGCCCGGACGAACAGTTGATACAGGTACGCCGCTTCGTTGCTGGCGCGGCCCGAGGTGTAGAACTCGGCCTGGTCGGGGCTGGTCAGATTCAGCAGGTGCTTGGCCACCATGGCGTAGGCGGCTTCCCAACTGATGGGCTTGTAGCGGTCGGTGAGCGGGTCGTAGCTCATCGGTTCGGTCAGGCGGCCCTGGTATTCCAGCCAGTAGTCGCTCTGTTCGAACAGCGAAGTGACGCTGTGCTTGGCAAAGAACGCCGCATCCACCCGCCGTTTGGTCGCTTCCCAGTTGACCGCCTTGGCGCCGTTTTCACAGAACTTGACCATGCCGCTTTCCGGCGAGTCGCCCCAGGCGCAGCCCGGGCAATCGAAGCCGCCATTCTGGTTGGTCTTGAGCATCATGCGCAGGTTCTTCAGCGCGTTGTCGCTGGTCAGCCAGGCCTGAGCGACGCTGATCAGCGCGCCCCAACCACCGGCCGCACCCTTGTAGGGTTTGTAGCGTGGGGTGGGGGTCTGCTCGGCTTGTTGATGATTGCTCACGCGGGTTTCTCCATCGCAGGGCTGTAGACCCGCGGCGCATTTTTTTGCGGCAGGTGGATGAGATTGAGGTTGTGCCGGCGTGCCCACTGCAGGGCCAGGCCGGTGGGCGACGACAGACTGACCAGGGTCTGGATACCGGCGCGCAGGACTTTCTGGATCAATTCGAGACTGCAGCGACTGGTAACAATTGCCAGGCCGCCAGCGGTCGGGATGTTTTGCCGAATCAGCGCGCCGATCAGTTTGTCCAGAGCGTTGTGGCGGCCGATGTCTTCACGGCCCAGCAGCAGTTCACCCTGGTCGTTCATGAACAACGCGGCGTGCACCGCCCCGGAATATTGCCCGAGGGGTTGGAAGGCGCTGATGCGTTGGCGCAGGCCGTCGAGCCAGGCGGCAGGCGGCAAGGGCGCGCCGGACAGCACTTCGAGCTCGGGCAGCGCCTGCTCCAGCGCTTCCACGCCGCACAGGCCGCAGCCGCTGGTGCCAGCCAGTTGCCGGCGTTGCTGCTTGAGGTTCCAGAATGCGCGACTGGCGATTTCCACCTGGGCGTACTGGGCCGAGCCGTCGCCGCTGAGTTTCAGGTCGTAGATTTCCGAGGCGTCGGCAATGATGCCGCTGCCGATGCTGAAACCGACGATAAAGTCTTCCAGGTCGGTGGGCGTGACCAGCATCACTGCCTGGTTGATGCCATTGTAGGCAATCGCCAGGGCGACTTCTTCGGCAAGCGCCGTCTCAGCGGTTTCGCTGCGTTCGAGGTCGCTGTACTGGTAACTCTGGCTGGCGGCGGGCGCGGCCGCCGAGACGGCAGGCAGCACGCAGACCGGGTCCTTGGGCTTCATGGGGGCAATACCGGCGCAATATCCAGTGTCAAGATTAGGCGCGACAAAGAGTCGCGTCTAATCGCTAGTACTGATCTGCCGATAGAGCGCGTCGATCAAGCCTTGTTCGATGATTGCTGGAAGAGGGCAAAACAGGCTTCCGCCAATGCCGAGCGCGGCGCCCCCTGGCCGAAGTGGCGGGTCTCGTCCAGGGCAATCAGGAATTTCAGCTGTTTGATGTCCATCGTCGCTCTGCGGGCTGCACAGCCGTGGATTCTAACGTGCCTGGACTATGCTTGTTGATTGGTGGATCGGAACCTTGCCGGACGTCACCGATCAGGTCTTTCGCGTCTTGGCGTTTACATCCAAGGAGAAAGAGCCATGAGCCTTTTTGATTCGCTGAAGAAGATATTGAATCCATCGGACGATAAGTCGCAGCCTGACAGCAGTGTCCAGGCACCGCCTGTGCAGGATCCGCTCGCCTCGGCGGCGCCGCTGTTCGATACCTATACGGTGCAGCCGGGCGATACGCTCAGCCGGATTGCCGAGCGAGAATTGCACGATGCCGGCAGGTGGCCGGAAATCGCCGAGGCCAACCACGCGACCCTGCCGGACCCGGACAAGATCTTTCCGGGGCAGCAGTTGAAAATCCCTCGTTAGCCTGCTGGGGCTGGGTTGAAATACCGTCGTTGTGGGAGCCGGCTTGCTGGCGATTACGGCCGTGAGGGCAATGCAATCATCAAGGACCTCATCGTCGGCAAGCCGGCTCCTACAGGTTGCAACGGCAGTCGAAGGGTGGGCGGTCTTCTTATCGAAAACGGCGTTATTCCAGGCCTTCGATCAAGGTCAGGTAATCATCTGCGGCTTCGAATTCCTCGGTGTCCTTGGGGCCCTTGTGGCTGTCCGGTTCGCTGACCGCCAGCAGATGCGCCACGCCGAAACGCCGGGCGCTGCGCAGGATCGGCAAGGTGTCGTCGATAAACAGGCTGCGCGCCGGGTCGAAGCCGATATCGGCCTGCAAGGCATCCCAGAACTGCGGTGCTTCCTTGGCGAAGCCGTAGTCATGGGAACTGATCAGCCGTTCGAAATACGGCGCCAGCTCGATCCGCTCCAGCTTCAATGACAAGGAATCGCGGTGGGCGTTGGTAATCAGGATGACCCGCTTGCCGGCCTGACGGATGGCTGCGAGAAAGGTATCGGCATCCGGGCGCAGGGCGATCAGATGCGCCGTCTCCAGCTTCAACTCACGCACCGGCAGCTTAAGCTCGGCACTCCAGAAGTCCAGGCAGTACCACTTCAACTGGCCGGCATGGTCCTTGAACAACGGCGTCAGTTCCTGTTCGGCCAGCTCCCGGCTGACGCCATGCAGCTCGGCATAGCGCTGGGGCAGGTGCTCCATCCAGAAGTGATTGTCGTAGTGCAGGTCCAGCAGGGTGCCGTCCATATCCAGCAGAACGGTGTCGATGTCGCGCCAGGGCAATGAGGGCATGGGAAACTTCTCGAACGGTAAAAAGATATCCGACACAGACAATCGGAAAAGCCACGGTATAGTAACCCGTTCACGCCCAGGAGCCGCCCCATGCGCCAGAAACCCACCGTCCTCGCCCGCGAGATTGTCGCCAGTAGCCGTTTGTTCCGTGTTGAAGAAGTGCAACTGCGCTTTTCCAATGGTGTTGAGCGGACCTATGAGCGTCTGGTCGGCCGGGGCGCCGGTTATGGGGCGGTGATGATCGTGGCGATGATCGATGCCGAGCAGGCCTTGCTGGTGGAGGAGTACTGCGGCGGTACCGACGAGTACGAGCTGTCCTTGCCCAAGGGCCTGATCGAACCCGGTGAAGACGTGCTGGCGGCGGCCGAACGTGAGCTCAAGGAAGAAGCGGGCTATGGCGCGCGGCAGCTGGAACACCTGACCGAGCTGTCCCTGTCGCCCGGCTATATGAGCCAGAAGATCCAGGTGGTCCTGGCCACTGATCTGTATGAAGAGCGCCTGGAAGGCGATGAGCCGGAGCCGATGCGCGTCGAGCGCGTCAACCTGCGTGAATTGTCCGCCCTGGTGCAGAACCCGCAGTTCAGCGAGGGGCGTGCCCTGGCGGCGTTGTATCTGGTACGAGACCTGTTGACCCAGCGTGGAGTCTTTCAATCGTGAGTGAGTTTTTTTCCAATCTGCCGCACCCGTACCTGGCCCCGGTGATCGACCTGGCGCGCCGCGCCGGCGAGGTTATCCTGCCGTTCTGGCGGGCCAATGTGCAGGTCATGGACAAGGCCGATGCCTCGCCGGTGACCGCCGCCGATATCGCCGCCCATCACCTGATTCTCGATGGTTTGACGGCGCTGGACCCGAGCATCCCGGTGTTGTCCGAAGAGGACGCCGATATTGCCCAGGCGGTGCGCGCCGGCTGGCAGCGTTGGTGGCTGGTGGACCCGCTGGATGGGACCAAGGAATTTATCTCCGGTAGTGAAGAATTCACCGTGAACATTGCCTTGATCGAGCAGGGCCGGGTGGTGTTCGGCGTGGTGTCGATGCCGACCAATGGCCGCTGTTATTTCGGCGGCGCCGGCTTGGGCGCCTGGCGTGCGGACGCCGCCGCGGCGCCGCGGCCGATCCGGGTCCGTGACGTGCCGGCGGCGGGCGAAGCGTTTACCGTTGTCGCCAGTCGTCGGCATTCGAGCCCGGAGCAGGAGAAACTGCTGGCGGGGCTGAGTAGCCGCCTTGGCGAGCTGGCGTTGGCGAATATTGGCAGTTCGCTGAAGTTCTGCCTGTTGGCTGAAGGCGCGGCGGACTTCTATCCGCGCCTGGCGCCGACCTCGCAGTGGGATACGGCGGCGGCCCAGGGTGTGCTGGAAGGCGCGGGTGGCGAGGTGTTGGAACTGGGTGGCGAGCGCTTCAGCTATCCGCCGCGCGAATCGTTGCTCAATCCGTTTTTCCTGGCGCTGCCGGCCAATGCGCCGTGGCGCGCACAACTGCCGGACTTGCTGCGAACACCTTAGAGATTTTTTGGTGGCCTTTAGGGCCTCTTCGCGGGCAAGCTCCGCTCCCACAGGTTCTGAGTCGTGCGATCCTTCGTGTACGACGCAAAATCCAATGTGGGAGCGGAGCTTGCCCGCGAAGGCGGTGGGGCAGGCGCCGCAAGGTCAACGGGGCTGCCCCGTTCTTCCTGTCAGCGGTGCAGTACGTACTGCCCGCTGAAGTGCACTGCCGTGTCCTCGCTACCTTCATTCACCACCCGCGTCTCAAGGGTCAGCCGCGCCCGGCCATAACGCTGGTAAGTCGCAAGGAATTTCTTCCAGACCTTCTCCTGCGGCGCATCGCAGATCGCCTGGGCATCCCCGGTCACCGGCAACGGATAACCGATCTGCCCCTCCTGGATCACGATATGCCCATCCACGATGCCGGCCTCGCGCAGACTCAGGTGCAACCAGCCCCAGCCGGCCAGCACCGCACCGCAATAGAGGCTGCCGCCGAACATGGTGCTCTTGTGGTTGACGTTGGGTGCCAGCGGCAGGTGCAAGCGCAACTGCCCGGCCTGCCAGTCGAGGACCTTCAGTCTCATGTCACGGGTAAGCGGAATGTCGTGATGGAGGACGGATTCCAGGTAATGACTGTCGCGGTTCATGCACTGACCTCTTGGCGGTGATTCATTCGAGTTCGTCGCTGGCGGCACTGCCGACGCTATCGAAGCTCAAACCGTGTTTGCGCAGCTTGTCGTGCAGGGTCTTGCGCGGAATACCCAGGGCTTCGGCCAGGCTGCGCAGCGAGCCGTGGGAGCGCGCCAGTTCAGCGGCGATCAGGGATTTCTCGAAGTGTTCCACTTGCTCGCTCAAGCTGCTGCCCGGGTGCCCGGCAATGCTCGTATCGAGATGCTCGGGGTTGTTGTCCAGAGCCAGCTCCAGGCCGAGGGCGAAGCGCTCCGCGGCATTTTGCAGCTCGCGGACATTGCCTGGCCAGGCATGCCGCAACAACAGGCCGCGTTGCGCCGGTTGCAGGGTATGGGGCGGCAGGCCATGGCGCGTGCTGGCTTCGTCGGCAAAGTGCTGGAACAGCATCAGGGCATCTTCACCGCGTTCGCGCAGCGGCGGAATCCGCAGCGGCGCGACGTTCAGGCGGTAATACAGGTCGGCACGGAAGCGCCCTTGGTCGGCCGCCTGGCGCAGGTCTTCCTTGGTGGCGGCGATGACGCGGATATCCAGCGGGATCTGCTGGTTGCCACCGAGGCGTTCGACCACCCGCTCCTGCAACAGCCGCAGCAGCTTGACCTGAACATCCAGGCTCATGCTTTCGATTTCGTCGAGGAACAGGGTGCCGCCGTTGGCGAACTCGAACTTGCCGATCCGGCGTTTCTGCGCCCCGGTAAAGGCCCCCGGCTCATGGCCGAACAGTTCGCTTTCCACCACCGACTCGGCCAAGGCCCCGGCATTGATCGCCACAAAGGGACCGTTGCGGCGGTTCGACAGGTCGTGCAGCGCCCGCGCCACGACTTCCTTGCCGGCACCGGTCTCACCGAGGATCAACACATCGGCACGGGTTGCCGCCAGGGCGCCGATCTGTTCGCGCAGGCGCCGCATCAGCGGCGAATGCCCGACCAGTCGCGCACTGAGTTCCTGGCGATCGCTCAGGGCCAGGCGCAGGCTGCGGTTGTCCAGCACCAGGCGGCGCAGGGACAGGGCCCGGCGCACGCTGTCGAGCAGCGCGTCACTGGCGAAGGGTTTCTCGAGGAAGTCATAGGCGCCGGCGCGCATGGCCTGCACGGCCAGGGGCACGTCACCGTGACCGGTGATCAGCAGCACCGGCAGTTCCGGGTCCTGGGCATGCAGTTCCTTGAGCAGGTCCAGGCCATCCATGCCCGGCATGCGGATGTCGCTGACAATCACGCCCGGCCAGTCACGCTCGATCTGCGCGGCCAGGCCCTGGGCCTCGGCCAGCGGCAGGATCTTCAGGCCGGCCAGGTCCAGGGTCTGGCTCAGGGCCTGGCGCAAGTGGGGATCGTCGTCGATCAGTACCACCTGGATCTGGTGGTCGATTTTCATACACTCGAGTCCTCGGGTGGTTGCAAGCTGACCCCCGGTGCGCCAGCGCGCATCCGCAGGGTGATCAAGGCACCGCCTTCACGGTGGTTGGCGAACAGCAGCTCGCCGCCGAAGGCGCGCATCAGCGAATCGCAGATCGCCAGGCCCAGGCCCAGGCCTTGGGTCCGCGTCTTGGTGGTGTAGAACGGCTCGCCGGCGCGGTCCAGGGCTTCCAGGCAGAAGCCCGGGCCATTGTCGCGAATCGTCAGGCTGACGCCCTGTTCGGAGGATTGCGCACTCAGCCAGAGCTTACGTGGCGGGCCTTTTTCGGTCAGGGCGTCGAGGGCGTTCGCCAGCAGGTTGCCGAGCACCTGGCGCAAACGGGTTTCGCCGGCCTGAACCCACAGGGTCGCCGCCGGCAGGTCGCGGATCAGTTCGACTTCCATGGCGCGCCGACGTTTGGCCAGCAGGGCCAGGGCATCGTCCAGGGCCGGTTGCAGGGCCACGCTTTCCGGGGCATGCCGGTCGCGGCGGGCGAAGGCGCGCAGATGGGCGATGATTGAGGCCATGCGCCCGGTCAGTTCGCTGATCAGCTTGAGGTTGCCACGGGCGTCGTCGGTGCGTTGGTGGTCGAGCAGCACTTCGGCGTTTTCCGCGTAGCTGCGGATCGCCGCCAGCGGTTGGTTGAGTTCGTGGCTGATGCTCGCCGACATGGTGCCCAGGGCCGAGAGCTTACCGGCCTGGACCAGGTCATCCTGGGCGCGCACCAGCCCCTGCTGGGCGTGTTCGCGCTCCAGCACTTCCTGCTTGAGGCGCCGGTTGAGGCCCTCCAGGTCACTGGTCCGCTCGGCGACGCGCATTTCCAGCTCGCGCCGGGCCTTGGCCTCGAAGGCGATCCGCTCCAGGTAATGGCGGCGCCGTTGCATCATCAGGCCGAGCAGCAGCATCAGCACCAGCAGGGTCGCGCCGCCGACCGCGACGACGGTCCGCACCGGGCGATCGACCAGGGTCCGGGGCGCGAGGATGCTGACGTTCCAGCCGGTTTCCTCGATCTGCTGCGTCTGCGTCAGCCAGGCGTCGGGATTGAGGTACAGGGGCTGGGGATTGCGGGTCGGATAGGGTTGCACGGCGGTGATCGCGTCGCGCTCCTGGTCGCTGAGCACGCGGGTCGAACGGAAGCGCCATTGCGCGTTCGAAGTGAGAATGACCACGCCGTTGTGGTCGGTCATCATCAACTGTTCCGGGGTCCTGCCCCAGAGGCTTTCGGTGCGGTCCAGATCGACCTTGACCACCAGCACGCCGATGATCTTTTGCCCATCATGCACGGCCGCGGCAAAGAAGTAGCCGCGCTTGCCCGAGGTGGTACCGAGGCCGAAGAAGCGCCCCAGGCGCCCGGCCATGGCTTCGGTGAAGTAGGGGCGGAAGGCGAAGTTGCGGTTGACGAAACTGTCGTGCTTGTCCCAGTTGGAGGCTGCCAGGGTCTTGCCACTGGTGTCCATCAGGTACATCACTTCGGCCCCGGTCTGGGCGCAGATGCTCTCCAGCAGGCTGTTGGCATTGCTCAGCCGCAGGCTTTGCTCCGGCTCTGCCAGGGCGTTACGCAGGGCCGGCAGGTCGCCGAGGATCTGCGGCAGGACCTCATAACGGTGCAGGGTGCCCAGCAGGTTGGCGACGTAGAGGTCAAGGGTCTGGCGATTCTGGCTGACCAGTTCGTTGCGGTAGTAGCGCTCGGCCAGGTGTTCCAGCGGCCACAACAGTGGCGCCAGGCACAGGAACAGCAGGGCGAGGCTGCGCCAACGGGGTCTGCGGGGAAGGGTGGGGCTCGTGGTCATGAAGAGAATGCGCCGGTGGAGTCCGACGCATTATGTCTCAGCCCTGCTCTGCAAGACACTCGTGTAATGCGGTATGCCAGTCAGGCTGGGCAACCTGCCATTCGCGCAACAGGCGGCTGCAATCCAGGCGCGAGTTCAACGGCCGGCGGGCGGGCGTCGGGTAGGCGCTGGAGGGAATGGCTTCGAGACGCGCGCAGGGCTTGTGCAGGGCCTGCAGTTGCTCGCCGATGGCCTGGGCAAAACCGTACCAGGAGGTTTCGCCGCTGGCGGTCAGGTGATAGGTGCCCCAGGCCCCGGCATGACCGGCCTGCCAGCGCTCGATCAGCGCGTGGGTGCTGTTGGCGATGGTGCCGGCCCAGGTCGGCGCGCCGATCTGGTCGGCGACGATGCGCAGCTCCGGCTTTTCCTGCAGCAACCGTTGCATGGTCAGCAGGAAATTGCGCCCGTGAGTGGAGTAGACCCAACTGGTGCGCAGGATCAGGTGCTGGCCATGGGCGGCGGCGATAGCCCGTTCGCCGGTCAGCTTGCTCTCGCCGTAGACGCTCAACGGGTGGGGCGGGTCGTCTTCGGTGTAGGGCGTCTCCTTGCTGCCGTCGAACACGTAGTCGGTGGAGTAGTGGATCAGCGGGATGCCCAGGCCTGCGGCTTCCTGGGCGAGGATACCCGGCGCCGTGGCGTTGATGGCGAACGCCAGGTCTGCTTCGCTTTCGGCCTGGTCGACGGCGGTGTAGGCGGCGGCGTTGATGATCAGGTCGGGGCGCTGGGCCCGGACCTGTTGACGAATCTGTTCCGGGTGCGCCAGGTCGAGCTGGCCGCGGCCCAGGACAATCAGTTCGCCCAGGTCGGCGAGCCGCTGTTGCAGGGCGCGGGAGACTTGGCCGTGCTGGCCGCTGATGAGGATTTTCAGGGGTGAAGTGCTCATTCGAACAGGTCGGCCTCGTGCAGGGATTTACCGTTCAGGTCCTTGGCCGACAGCTGGGGAACGCCAGTGAACTCCCAGTCGATGGCCAGGGTTGGATCGTCCCAGCGAATGCAGCGTTCGGCGCTGGGGGTGTAATAGTCAGTGGTCTTGTAGAGGAACTCGGCGGAGTCGCTGAGGACCACGAAACCGTGGGCGAAACCCTCGGGCACCCACAGTTGGCGATTGTTTGCGGCGGACAGGCGCACCGCCACCCACTGGCCAAAATGCGCCGAGCTGCGGCGAATGTCCACGGCTACATCCAGCACTTCACCGGCAATCACCCGGACCAGCTTGCCCTGGGTGTTTTCCAGTTGGTAGTGCAGCCCGCGCAAGACACCTTGCTGTGAGCGCGAGTGATTGTCCTGGACGAATGGCACGTCGAGCCCCGTGGCCTCCTGGAAGGCCCGGGCATTGAAGCTTTCATAGAAAAAGCCGCGCTCGTCGCCAAATACCTTGGGTTCGAGGATCAGCACGCCGGGCAGGCGTGTTGGTGTTGCCTTCATTGCTGTTCCCCCGCGACGGTGAACAGGTATTGCCCATAACCGGTCTTGCCGAAGTATTTGGCCCGTTCCAGCAGATGCTCGCGATCGATCCAGTCGTTCTGGTAGGCGATCTCTTCCAGGCAGGCGACTTTCAGGCCCTGACGGTGCTCGATGGTCTGCACGTACTGCGAGGCTTCCAGCAGACTGTCGTGGGTTCCGGTATCGAGCCAGGCAAAGCCGCGTCCGAAGCGTTCGACATGCAGGTCGCCGCGCTTGAGATAGGCGTTGTTGACGTCGGTGATCTCCAGCTCGCCGCGAGGCGAAGGCTTGACTGCCTTGGCAATCTGGATGACTGAGTTGTCGTAGAAATACAAGCCGGTCACGGCATAGGCGGATTTTGGCTTGGCCGGTTTTTCCTCGATGGAGAGTGCACGACCTTCGCTGTCGAAGTCGATGACACCGAAGCGTTCCGGATCCTTGACCCAATAACCGAAGACGGTCGCGCCGCTCGGCCGTCGCGCGGCGTGTTTCAGTTGATCGCCGAAATGCTGGCCGTGGAAGATGTTGTCGCCCAGGATCAGGCACACCGGATCGTCGCCGATGAACGCTTCACCGATCAGGAAAGCCTGGGCCAGGCCGTCTGGAGAGGGTTGCTCGGCGTAGCTGAAGCGGACCCCGAACTGGCTGCCGTCGCCCAGCAGATTGCGGTACTGCGGCAGGTCCTGGGGGGTGGAGATCACCAGGATTTCGCGGATACCGGCCAGCATCAGCACCGAGATCGGGTAGTAGATCATCGGTTTGTCGTAGATCGGCAGCAGTTGTTTGGAAACACCGAGAGTGATCGGGTGCAGCCGGGTACCCGAGCCGCCCGCGAGGACAATACCTTTCATCATGCCAACAGTTCCTTATGATCCAGCGCGCCGAGGCGCTCGCCTTGATAGCTGCCATCCTGGACGCGACGGCACCATTCCAGGTTCTCCAGATACCATTGCACGGTCTTGCGCAGACCGCTTTCGAAGGTTTCCTCCGGGGTCCAGCCCAGTTCGCGCTCGATCTTGCCGGCGTCGATGGCGTAGCGCAGGTCGTGTCCCGGGCGATCCTTGACGAAGGTGATCAGGTCGGTGAATTTTTCCACCCCGGCCGGACGCGCGGGCGCCAGTTCTTCCAGCAGGGCGCAGATGCCGCGCACCACATCGATATTCTTCTGCTCGTTATGGCCGCCGATGTTGTAGGTCTCGCCCACCACGCCGTCGGTCACCACCTTGAACAGGGCGCGGGCGTGGTCCTCGACGAACAGCCAGTCGCGTACTTGTCGGCCATCGCCGTACACCGGCAGCGGCTTGCCGGCCAGGGCGTTGAGGATCACCAGCGGGATCAGCTTTTCCGGGAAGTGGAACGGGCCGTAGTTGTTCGAGCAGTTGGTCAGCAGCACCGGCAGGCCGTAGGTGCGGTGCCAGGCGCGGACCAGATGGTCGGACGCCGCCTTGCTCGCGGAATACGGCGAGCTGGGGGCGTATGGCGTGGTTTCGCTGAACAGGTCATCGACGCCATGCAGGTCGCCATACACTTCGTCGGTGGAAATATGGTGGAAGCGGAACGCGCTTTTTTCCGGCTCGGGCAGCTTCGACCAGTAGCCGCGGGCGGCTTCCAGCAGGCTGTAGGTGCCGACGATATTGGTCTGGATAAAGTCCGACGGCCCGTCGATGGAGCGGTCGACGTGGGATTCCGCGGCCAGGTGCATGATGGCATGGGGCTCGAAACGCGCCAGCACCGCGCTGACCGTGGCCTGGTCGACGATATCGGCCTGGACGAACTCATAGCGGCTGTCCGTGGCGATACTGCTCAGCGATTCCAGGTTGCCAGCGTAGGTGAGTTTATCCAGGTTAAGGACTTCGTGCCCGGTATGGCGGATCAGCTGCCGAATCAGGGCCGAGCCAATAAAACCGGCGCCGCCGGTGACTAGAATACGCATATCGGTGTGCCTTCTTCCTTAAGCAGACTCAAACTGAATGGAGCATAGCTTGTGGGTAGGTGTTCAGCGGTGCAAGTGCCATGGCGATGTATCTGTTTTCACGGCGCGAACTTTAGCGCCGCACTTGCGTCTTGAAGGCGCCAGTGGCGATATAGGCCGCCAATAAAAATTTCAGGGAGTCGTTACATGTTGCTCGCCACGTTGATTCACCGCGCCAGTTTGCCCAGCCCGAATGTCTCGGCGCAGCAGGCGCTGAACCTGCTTGAAGAGCACTACGGCCGCTCTGGAACGCTACAGGCCTTGGGGAGCCAGCAGGACCTCAATTACCGCGTCGACAGCGACAAAGGCCGCTTTGTCCTGAAAATCTGCCATGGCGACTACGCCACGCTGGAATTGCAGGCCCAGCATGCCGGCCTGGCGCACCTGAGCGGGCGCGCCGGCCTGCGAGTGCCTCGGGTGATTGCCGCGCGCAACGGCGCGGACCTGCTGTCCCTGGTGCTGGACGGCATGCCCGTGCACGTGCGGTTGCTGGAGTACATCGAAGGCCAGTCGCTGACCGCTCTCAAGCATCTGGGGCGTGAACTGGTGGTGGGCCTGGGGCAACTCTGCGCGGAAATGGACCTGGCCCTGGCCGACTTCCAGCACCCGGGCCTGACGCGCACCCTGCAGTGGGATCCCCGGCATGCCGCGGCGCTGATCGAGCATCTGTTGCCGGTGCTCAAGGACGCGGATCGGCAAGTGCGGGTTCGCGACGCTGCCGCGCGGGCCGGGCAGCGCCTGCAACCTCTGGTGGCGGCCTTGCCGGTGCAGGCCATTCACCTGGATATCACCGACGACAACGTGGTCTGGCGGCGTGATGGCCAACGTCACTGGCAGTTGCAGGGCGTGATCGACTTCGGCGACCTGGTCCGGACCTGGCGCATCGCCGACCTGTCGGTGACCTGTGCGGCGCTGCTGCACCATGCCGAAGGCGACCCGTGGGTGATACTGCCAGCGGTCCAGGCCTACCACGCGGTCAACCCGTTGCAACGTGAGGAGCTGCTGGCGCTGTGGCCGCTGATCGTGGCGCGGGCGGCGGTGCTGGTGCTCAGCGGTGAACAGCAGGTCGGCATCGACCCGGGCAATACCTACAGCCGCGACAATCTGGCCCACGAGTGGGAAATTTTCCAGGTGGCCACCTCGGTACCGTTCGAGCTGATGGAGGCGGCGATCCTCACGGCCGTCGGCGAAGCCTTGGCGCCGATTGCCGGCGAAGGTTTCGCGCCCTTGCTGCCCGGGCTGGTGGGCCGCGAGTTCGCGTTGATCGACCTGGGCGTGCTCAGCCCGCATTTCGAGGCGGGCAACTGGGAACAAAGTGGCATCGACGAACGCTTGCTGGCCGAGGCGGCCGCGGCCCATGGTCTGGCGGCCAGCCGCTACGGGCAATATCGCTTGTCGCGTACCCGGCCCGACAGCGCTGGCGAGCCCGACACCTTTCCCTTGCACGTGGCCTTGCAGGTCCCGGCCTGGACCACCGTGGAGTCGCCGTTTGCCGGGGTCTTGCGGGTCACGGCCGACGGCGCCTTACTGTTGGCCAGTGCGCAACTGAGTGTGCGGCTGTGGGGAGTGAAGGCGTCCCTCGCGTCCGGTGCCGCCGTGGTCAAGGGGCAGGTGTTGGGTGAGGCCGACGGCGCCTTGCGGGTGCAACTGTGCCGCCACGCCGATCTCACCCCGCCGCTGTTCTGCACCCCGTCGCGGGCCGCCGCCTGGCAGGCGCTGTGTCCATCCCCGGCGACCTTGCTGGGACTGGCCTGCGATGCCGAACCCGAGTTGGATTCGGCAGCGCTGCTGGCCCGTCGTGATGCCAGCTTCGCCCGCACGCAAAAGCACTATTACGTCGACCCGCCGCGTATCGAGCGTGGCTGGCGCAACCATCTGATCGACATGCAGGGTCGCTCTTACCTGGACATGCTCAACAATGTCGCGGTGCTGGGCCACGGGCATCCACGCATGGCGGCGGAGGCGGCGCGACAGTGGTCGCTGCTCAATACCAACTCGCGCTTTCACTACGCCGCCGTGGCCGAGTTCTCCGAGCGCTTGCTGGCCCTGGCGCCGGACGCCATGGACCGGGTGTTCCTGGTCAACAGCGGCACCGAAGCCAACGACCTGGCGATCCGCCTGGCCTGGGCCTACAGCGGCGGGCGCGACATGCTCAGCGTGCTGGAGGCTTACCACGGCTGGTCGGTGGCGGCCGATGCGGTGTCCACCTCCATCGCCGACAACCCCAAAGCCCTGAGCAGCCGCCCGGACTGGGTACACCCGGTGACCGCGCCCAACACCTATCGCGGAGCGTTCCGTGGCAGCGCCAGCGCGCCGGACTACGTGCGCAGCGTGGAACACAACCTGGCCAAGCTGGCGGCAGACAATCGCCAACTGGCGGGCTTTATCTGCGAGCCGGTGTATGGCAACGCCGGCGGTATCTCGTTGCCGCCGGGCTATTTGCCGCAGGTCTATGCGCTGGTCCGGGCCCAGGGCGGCGTGTGTATCGCCGATGAGGTCCAGGTCGGCTACGGGCGCATGGGCAAGTTTTTCTGGGGTTTCGAGGAGCAGGGCGTGGTGCCGGATATCATCACCATGGCCAAGGGCATGGGCAACGGCCAGCCGCTGGGCGCGGTGATCACCCGCCGGGAGATCGCCGAGGCGCTGGAGGCCGAGGGCTATTTCTTCTCGTCGTCCGGCGGCAGCCCGGTCAGTTGCCGTATCGGGATCGCCGTGCTCGACGTGATGGCCGAGGAAAAACTCTGGGAAAACGCCCAGGTGGTGGGCGGCTATTTCAAGGAGCGCCTGGAAGCGCTGATCGATCGCCATCCGCTGCTGGGGGCGGTGCACGGCTCCGGTTTCTACCTCGGCGCTGAACTGATCCGCAACCGCGAAACCCTGGAGCCGGCGACCGAGGAGACCGCGCTGTTGTGTGATCGCCTGCGCGAGCTGGGGATTTTCATGCAACCGACCGGTGACTACCTCAACATCCTCAAGATCAAGCCGCCGATGTGCACCAGCCGGCGTAGCGTGGATTTCTTTGTCGACATGCTGTCCAAGGTGCTGGACGAAGGTTTGTAACCCGCATCGCCGGAACGCTGCCCAACGCAAGCCAGCGATGGAAGCCTTGAATTTTGTGGGGCTTGTGCCGGCGCCATCGCCGGCAAGCCAGCTCCCACACTGGATGTGTGTCGTACGCAAACTTTGTGTTCGACACCGTCCACTGTAGGAGCCGGCTTGCCGGCGATAGCGATAGGCCGGCCACCGTAAATATCGATTCTTATCGGCAAAACAAACATACATCACATCTATTTTTAATTTTTTCTCTTTAAAAGCCGATTTTTATCGGCTATAAAGTCGCCATCACCCCGGCTAGGCCCACCACGCCAGGCTATTCTCAATCTGTCATCGGTCGATGCCTAGAATCGCCCCATTGCATTCGCCCAGGAGATGATCCATGAGTCGTATCGTTACCGTCGCCGCCACCCAGATGGCCTGTTCCTGGGATCTCGAAGCCAATATTGAAACCGCCGAGAAGCTGGTGCGCGAAGCCGCCGCCAAGGGCGCGCAGATCATCCTGATCCAGGAACTGTTCGAAACCCCGTACTTTTGCCAGAAGCCGAACCCGGACTACCTGCAACTGGCCACCCCGGTGGAAGACAACATCGCCATCAAGCACTTCCAGAAAGTCGCCAGGGAACTGCAAGTGGTGCTGCCCATCAGCTTCTTCGAACTGGCCGGCCGTGCGCGTTTCAACAGCATCGCGATCATCGACGCCGACGGCAGCAACCTCGGAATTTATCGGAAAAGCCACATCCCGGACGGCCCGGGCTACCACGAGAAGTACTACTTCAATCCGGGCGATACCGGCTTCAAAGTATGGAACACCCGCTACGCGAAGATCGGCGTGGGCATCTGCTGGGACCAGTGGTTTCCCGAGTGTGCCCGCAGCATGGCCCTGCAAGGCGCGGAGATCCTGTTCTACCCGACCGCCATCGGCAGCGAGCCGCATGACAAGAGCATCTCTTCCCGCGACCACTGGCAGCGCGTGCAGCAAGGCCATGCCGGCGCCAACCTGATGCCGCTGGTCGCCAGCAACCGCATCGGCAACGAAGAGCAGGACGGCTACGACATCACCTTCTACGGCTCGTCGTTTATCGCCAACCCATTCGGCGAGAAAGTCGAAGAACTCAACGAAACCGAGGAAGGCATCCTGGTCCACAGCTTCGACCTCGACGAGCTGGAACACACACGCAGTGCCTGGGGCTCGTTCCGCGACCGCCGGCCGAACCTGTATGGCGCACTGAAAACCCTCGACGGATCCCTGGAGTCCTGATCGCCATGACCACTTTGCACAGCACACCGCGCGCCGACGGCTTCCATATGCCCGCCGAATGGGCGCCACAAACCCAGGCCTGGATGATCTGGCCCGAGCGCCCGGACAACTGGCGCCTGGGCGGTAAGCCGGCGCAGGCGGCCCATGCCGCCGTGGCCCGGGCTATTGCGCGTTTCGAACCGGTAACCGTGGCGGTGTCCGCCGCGCAGTACGAAAACGCCCGGGCGCGCCTCGACGTGCCGAATATCCGCTTGGTGGAAATGTCCAGTGACGACGCCTGGGTCCGCGACAGCGGCCCGACCTTTGTCATCAACGACCAGGGCGAAGTGCGCGGCGTCAATTGGGGCTTCAATGCCTGGGGCGGTTTCGACGGTGGTCTCTATGCGCCGTGGAACCGTGACGAACAGGTCGCCGGCAAGATCCTCGAAATCGAGCGCTGCCCGCGTTACCAGACCGAGGGCTTCGTGCTCGAAGGCGGCTCGATCCATGTCGACGGTGAAGGCACGCTGATTACCACCGAGGAATGCCTGCTCAATCGCAACCGCAACCCGCACCTGAGCCGTGAAGCCATCGAACAGGTGCTCGCCGAGCACTTGGCGGTGGACAAGGTGATCTGGCTGCCGGACGGCCTGTTCAACGACGAAACCGACGGCCATGTGGATAACTTCTGCTGCTACGTGCGGCCGGGTGAGGTCCTGTTGGCCTGGACCGATGATCCACAGAACCCCAACTACCCACGCTGCCAGGCAGCCATGAGCGTGCTGGAAAGCAGCCGTGATGCCAAGGGTCGCCCCTTTGTAGTGCACAAAATGCCGATTCCAGGGCCGTTGTATGCCACTGAAGAGGAGTGTGCCGGGGTCGACGCGGTGGCGGGTAGCCAGGAGCGTAATCCATCGGTGCGGTTGGCCGGCTCCTACGTGAACTTCCTGATCGTCAACGGCGGCATCATCGCGCCAAGTTTCGATGACCCGCAGGACCGCGTGGCCCAGGAAATCCTGCAGAACCTTTTCCCACAACACGAAGTGGTGATGGTGCCAGGGCGTGAGTTGTTACTGGGTGGCGGCAATATTCATTGCCTTACACAACAACAGCCTGCCCCACACAAAGGTTGAGTGAAGTTGTAACAAAAGATGCAATGCTACAAATGATGGCACTTTTGAATCACTGCTAAGCAACCCCCCTAGCAAACCCGCAGCCCTTTTGGACTGTGGGTTTTTTTAGGTTTTTCGCCCGCTGAACTGGCACTTTGGCATAGCTCTTGTATCGGCTTTGTTTATATGACGGAGCGTCTTCTACAGTGCGACGTTCTGTCATAAACCTTGAGTAAGTTAGCCGCTCATGAACCAGGAGAGCGCTGAGATGAACGTAGCCAGTGAGCGGGTTTCGCACCCCCTGTCGGTGACGAGCGAGTCGCTTCAAGTCCTGGCCCAATGGTTGAAAAGCAATGGAACGCGCGCCACTCGTGCTCAGGATCCTCGTCGGATGATTACCGACCGTTACCCCGCAGGCTTGTTCAGTGAAGCTGAATTGGAGGCCTTGCTCGGGGTTCTACAGGGTTAAAAGGACGTTGCACAAAAACGCCGTTGGCCGGAGCGATCCGGGCAGCGGCGTTTTTTTATGGGGCTTGGATGCCGGATTTGCCAATTCGACCGGTTTGCGCAACAAACCAGGTGCCGATCCGGTGTTTTTCGCCGGGCCGCGGACGACTAGTCTGAAGGTATCCGATTCATTGATACCTTCGGGAGATCTCCATGGCTGCCTCGAGTGTCCTTCACTACATCTACGATCCGCTGTGCGGCTGGTGCTACGGTGCCGAGCCGCTGGTCCAGGCCGCCCGCCGAGTCTTGCCGGTGGTCCTGCACGGCGGCGGCATGATGGCGGGGAATAACCGCCAGTTCGTCTCCTCGAGCCTGCGTGACTATGTCATGCCCCATGACCGGCGGATTGCCGAGTACACCGGCCAGCCGTTTGGCCAAGCCTATTTCGAGGGCTTGTTACGGGACTCGTCGGCGATCTTCGACTCCACGCCGCCCACCCGTGCGGTCCTCGCCGCCGAACAGTTGCAAGGGCGCGGGCTGGAGATGCTGTGGCGCCTGCAGACGGCCCACTATGTGGAGGGGCGGCGACTGGTCGATGTCGAGGTGCTGCTGGCGCTGGCCGCTGAGCTGGGCTTCGACGCTGAAGCCTTCAAGGCTGCCTTTGAGCGCAACAGCGACGCGGTGGCGGCAGAACACTTCAAATACAGCCGCGGCTTGTTGTCCCGGGTTGGCGGGCAGGGTTTTCCGACCCTGGCGCTGGAGCTGGATGGTCGTTTCAGCCTGATCGATATCGGTCCTTACCTGGGCAAACCGGAAGCGTTCGCCGCCTGGCTCGGTCAATCGGTGACCCCCGCTACCGCCGCCGCCACGGGGCCGTCCTGTGTCCTGGACGGTTGCTCTCCCTGAAAAGAGCTGAGCAATGGGGACACCCCATATCGCCTTGCGACACATTTTCTGTCGGTTTTGGATATGTCATTTTTCGAGGTTGACCGGGTAATTTCTTATATTCATTGAGGTTTCACGAAATTGACACACTAGTGGTGTCGCGGATAGGATTCTCTCCACGCCTGTGGCTATACGCCATACACCTAAAATAATAAAAGGCCCGCTGCATCCATTGCAGGCGGGCCTTTTTGTTTTGCGTGAAAACCGACCCACAACGTTTCAGTTCGAAGCCGCAGGGCGTTTCATCCAGCGATAAGGAAAAAAACATGTTGAACAAACGGATCGGCCTGCTCGCATTGGGCATTCTCGGCGCTACCCAGGCCATGGCCAGTGACCAATCGGACTCCAAGGGTTTCGTTGACGACAGCCACCTGAACGTCCTGCTGCGTAACGCCTACATCAACCGCGATTACAAAAGCGGTAACCCGGACAAGATCGAGTGGGGCCAAGCGGCTATCGGCACCTTCAGCTCCGGTTTCACCCAGGGCACTGTCGGTGTCGGTGTTGACGCTTTCGGCCTGTACGCACTGCGTCTGGACGGCGGCCGCGGCGAAACCGGCGCGCAAGGCATCGACTTCTTCAAGAAGGACAACAACGGCGATCCGGCCAAGGACCTGGCCAAGGGCGGCGCTGCGGTGAAATTCCGCCTGTCCAACACCGTGCTGACCTACGGTGACCAGATGCCGGCCCTGCCGCTGCTGAACTACGACAACTCGCGCCTGCTGCCGGAAAGCTACACCGGTACCCTGATCACCTCCAAGGAGATCAAGGGGCTGGAGCTGAACGCCGGTCACTTCACCGCCGAATCGCGCAAGAGCGCCGACGGTCGTGACAGCGGTGGCCTGAAAGGCATCGACATCCTGGGCGGTACTTACCAGTTCACCCAGCAGTTCAAAGCGTCGCTATATGCCTCCGACGTCGACGAGGTGCTGAAGAAGCAGTACCTGAACCTGAACTACGTGTTCCCGATCGCCTCGGACCAGTCCCTGGCCCTGGACTTCAACGGCTACCGTACCCAGCTGGACCGTGGCTACGCAGCAGACCAAGGTGCTCAAGGTCGCGACAACCGCATCTGGAGCCTGGCCGCTACCTACGCCCTGGGCGCTCACTCCTTCACCCTCGCTCACCAGAGCAGCACTGGCTCCAGCCTGCTGGGCTACCCGTACGGCGGCTACCAGAAGGATCAGGGGCGTGTGGGCGACGGTGGCAACACCATCAACCTGGCGAACTCCTACTGGTCGGACTTCAACGCTGCCGACGAGCGTTCCTGGCAGCTGGGCTACGGCCTGGACTTTGGCGCCTTCGGCGTTCCAGGTCTGACCTACAACGTGGCCTACGTGCGTGGCGACAACATCACCACCTCCACCAGCACCGGCGGTACCGAGCGCGAGTTCTTCAACCAGGTCAAATACGTGGTCCAGAGCGGACCGGCGAAAGACCTGAGCGTGAAGCTGCGTAGCTCGATCCTGCGGGTATCGGAGAAATCCAGCGAGTACAACGTCAGCGGTAACGAAGTACGCGTGTATGTCGACTACCCGATCAGCGTGTTCTGATCGAGCGACAAGGCTGTAGCAATCTGATCCCAGGTTGAACAACAACGCCCCGACTGGTTCGGGGCGTTTTTGTTTGTGCGCGCGCTTGCGAGTAATCTGTGGGCTTTGTGAGCCAATGCTTCCCTTGAATGCGAGACCCGGGCGCCATGACCGTCAGAACCTTTATCGCCCGTCGCCGCTGGTTGTCCCTGGGATTGCTGGCGGTGTTTCTCGCCGTCGGACTGCCCTATGGCTGTTCGCGACTGGCTTATAAAGAGCGCGAATTGCTGTTCAATATCCAGCCAGGCACCGCGAGCTGGTTCAACGGTGTACCGGCGGGGGTCAAGGAGCTGCGGATTCCGATCAGCGATGGACTGGCCGGTGCCGACTACCTGCATGCCTGGTGGTGGCCGTCGAGCCGGGCGAATGCGCCGGCCATCCTGTACCTGCACGGCACCCGCTGGAACCTGACGGCGCAGGTCGGACGGATCACGCAGCTGCGCGACCTGGGTTTCTCGGTGCTGGCCATCGACTATCGCGGCTTTGGCGATAGCCCCGGCAGCCTGCCTTCCGAACGCAGCGTCTACCAGGACGCGGACAATGCCTGGAAGCGTCTGGTGCAACTGCAACCGGACGTGCGCAAACGCTATATCTACGGCCACTCCCTGGGCGGTGCGGTGGCGGTGGACCTCGCCGAGCGCCTGGCCAGCGGCAAGGCGGCACCCAAGGCCGCGGGCCTGATCATCGAGTCGACCTTTACCGACCTGGGCGATGCGGCGCGGGCGGCGATCCCGACCTCGCTGCCGGTCAGCTGGATTCTCTCGGAAAAATTCGACTCCATCGACAAGATCAACCAGATCGACATCCCTCTGCTGATCGTCCATGGTACCGACGATCCCTATGTTCCGTCGCGCTTCAGCAAGGCCCTGTATGAAGCGGCCGCGCAGCCCAAACAATTGCTGCTGATCAAAGGCGGTAACCATATCAACAGCATGACCCTCGGCAGCCGCGAATACGCCAAGGCCTTGCGCCAGGCATTCGACGGTTTTGCCTCGCCCGTGGCGCGCTGAGGCACTGGGTCAAAATACGCGCAACCCCCAATAAACATTGCGTTCCGTGGATAAGCTACTAGCTTTATGCCTGCACGGATTGCTGCTGTTGGATTCTCATGCCATTGCGCCTGCTTCCCCTCTCTTTCCTGTGCCAAAACCACGAAGTTCACGGTTGCTCCACAGGAGAAACACCATGACAGGAATGCGCAAGGACAGGTCCCGTTATCCGTATTCGCTGGGGCTGCTGGCCCTGGCGGTGATGGGGGCCGCCACCACGGCACAGGCAGTGGAAGCCTCCCGGTTGTTCAACAACCCCCCGGCCCTGGAGCAGCAGGCCCCGACCGCCAAGGTCGTGGAGGGCACGCTGTTGCTCAAGTCCAACGCGGCCGTCCAGATACCGCAGCCGCATGTCGGGCGTGAACGGCAGTTGGACCTGACCATCAAGTACACCAAGAATCATATCCACGATCCGGCCACCAACGAGGACGTGCCGGTGTTGTTACGCAGTTACGTCGGTACCGGCGTCGACCCCAAGGCGCCGTTCATTGCGCCGACCATCGATGTCACGCCGGGCGATACCGTGCGTATTACCCTCAACAACCAGTTGCCGGCCGATCCCAGCTGCACCGCCCATGACAGCAAGCCGGATGTACCGCATTGCTTCAATGGCACCAACCTGCATTCCCACGGCTTGTGGGTCAGCCCCACGGGCAATAGCGACAACGTGCTGCTGTCGATCAACCCCGGGGTCAGCTTCCAGTACGAATACAACATCCCGGCCGACCACCCGGCGGGCACCTTCTGGTATCACCCGCATCGTCATGGCTCCACCGCGATCCAGGTCGCCAGCGGCATGGCCGGGGCGCTGATCATCCATGGCGATCGCAAGCCGAGCCGCGACGCCAATGGCGATATCGACACCCTGCTCAAGGGCGCTGATGGCCGCTCTTTCAAGGAACGGTTGCTGGTGTTCCAGCAAATTCCCTATGCGTGCAAGGACACTGCCGGCAACTTTCGCTACAAGCCGGCGAGGGATAAGAACGGCAATATCATCAAGGACAAGGATGGCAAGGACAAGATGACCTTGGACTGGACCTGCAAGCCGGGCGAAGTGGGGGTTGTCGAATCGTTCGACCAATTGCAGCCTTCCAGCTGGACCGACTCAGGGCGCTACACCAGCGTCAACGGTTTGGTGCAGCCGATCTTCACGGATGCCCGGCCTGGTCAGGTTGAACGCTGGCGCCTGGTTCACGCGGGGATCCGCGACACCATCCGGCCGCTGTTCCGCAAACTCAAGGACAACGCCAAGACGGACAGTGACAAGGGCATCGCGGCCCTGGCTTCCGCCGACTTCATCAAGGAGAAATGCACCGGCCAACCGATCGACTACCAGGTGATCGCCTCGGACGGTTTGACCATGGAGCAGGCCCAGAGTCGTCAGGTCATCACCCTGCAGCCAGGCTATCGCAACGACCTGTTGATCATCTTTCCCGAGCCCGGGCGCTACTGTGTGACCAATGAAGCTTCCACGGCCTCGGGGGGTGTCGGCCAGGAGGCCAGCGGTCTTCAACTGCTGGGCTTTGTCGATGTGGGGCCTGGGGCGAAAGTGGCGGACACCAAGGCGCGCCTGACTCAGGAGCTGGTAGCGGCGGCGGAGCGCAACATGCCGGCGGACATCAAGGCCACGGTGGTGGCGGATCTGAAAAAGGACCTGCGGTTTGACAAGTTCATCCCGCACCCGAGCATTACCGACAGCGAAATCAAGGGTGAGCAGAAACTGGTGTTCCTGATCGATTTCAAGGATCCGGACCACACCAAGTTCGCCGTGGGCACTACCGCTGAAAATGCCGTGCCTTATCAGCCGGGGGTGGTCGATCGGCATCTGAAGCTGGGGGATGCCGAAACCTGGGTCCTGCAATCGGCGTTTGCCAGTCACCCGTTCCATATTCACGTCAACCCGTTCCAGGTCGAGAAAATCATCGGTCCAGATGGCGTGGATCTCAGTGAGCCTGGTGCGGTGGACAAGACCGACAAGAACGACGCGCAATATGCGGGTATGAAAGGGGTGTGGAAAGACACGCTGTTCGTCAAAGGTAAAACCGATAACAGCGGCGTGTACACCTTGTATGTGCGGACCCGCTACCAGCGCTATATCGGTGAGTTCGTGCTGCACTGCCACATCCTCGATCACGAGGACCAGGGCATGATGCAGAACGTCAGCATCGAGCTGCCGGATGGAGTGGGGGGGACAACGATGGGGGCGCATCACTGAGGCGAAAGAGGTCTGCCTTTTCTGCTGGCTGAGATATGAAGTGATGGTTGATATCGGCCCTCCTCGCGGCGACGTGAGGAGGGCCGTGTCATTGCCGGGCTTGCAATATGTGGAATTATGCAAATAATCATAATTATGTTTTTTCACATAATTCGGCATAACCATGACGCCTGATCGTCTCTATTTCCCTCGCGCAGTCCTTGCCCAGCTGGTATTGATGGGCTTCGAGAACCAGCTTCAGCAAGCCACCACGCTGTTCGCCCCGCGTCGTAAGGGCAAAACGCAATTTCTGTTGCGCGATCTTGTGCCCATGGCTGAAGCGCAAGGCTTTGTAGTGGCCTATGCGGATCTCTGGTCCAACAAGGACGATCCTGAGCGGGTGATCTGTGCGGCACTCGCCAAAGCGCTGCATGAAACGAGCCTACTAACCCGGATTGAAACCTGGTGGGCCAGACCAAAGCGTTCGCTCAAGAGCATGAAGGTCGGTTTGGGAATGGACTCTGCTTCTGCGGAAGCCGAGCTGGCGGAGGCCTGGATTCCTTCCATCCATGAGCTATTCGAACGCTTCAACATCGCGGGCAAGGGCAAGGCGTTGTTGATCGTTGACGGGGTGCAGCATCTGGCCACCCGCCCGGCCTTCGAGAACTTCACCGCCACACTCCGCTCCCTGCTGACGACTAGCCAAGGGCGCGTTTTCGCGGTCTTCACCGGCTCCTCCCAGGACGGTCTGACGAATATGTTTCGGCGTAGCAAAGCGCCGTTCTATCAGTTTGGCTCACAGCTGAATTTCCCTGATCTGGGACGAGAGTTCTCGGAGCATTTCGGCCGGCTTTACTGGGAAACCACGGGCAAGACCTGGGAAGTGGAACAAGCCTATCGCCTGTACGTCGCCCGGGGCATGACGCCGCATTATCTGCGCACGCTGTTTACCACGAGCCTGACCCAGGGAATTCCCGTCAAGGAGGCCGACAAGATTGTCTGGGCGGGGATGGTGGACGAAGGCCAGTTCACGACATTGCTGCAAGACTTGCCGCCACTGGATCAATTGTTGCTCAGGGGCATTGTTACCGGGGAGTCGCTGTACGCCGATGAATATCGGCGGTCACTCGCCGATGAACTGCCGAGCGGGCTGGTGCCGACTACACAGCAAGTCCAGGCCGGGTTGGAGCGGATGCGCAAGCGTGATCTGATTGCCAATCTTGGGCATGGGCAATGGTCAGTTGAAGAGCAGGCGCTGGAGAGTTTTTTGCGTGGGGTTTATCGAGGTGGGGAGGAGGGGTGATTGGGGGATGGCTCGTTCGCCTGTCCGTATCATCCAAGCCCCCCTCTTTTCCTCCGCTTTCTAGGGCTGCAAACGCCGCACGGACCAGCCCTCGGGCGTGCGGTCGTAGCGCAGCCGTTCGTGCAGCCGGTCCTGGCCATTGCCCCAGAACTCCAGCGACTCCAACCGCAGCTCGAACAAGCAGTAACCGTCGGGACGCGGCAAGGGCGCTTGGGTACCTGACAGCGCCTTGGCCCTGGCGCGCAGGGCTTCGACATCGGTCAGGTCTTCGCTCTGGCGCGACACCGCCGACATCGGGTGGGTCACGTGGGGACGTGCTCGCCAGGCGGCGTCGGCCCGGGCATCGCTGAGCCGTTCGGCCCGGCCGTTGAGCACGATCTGCTGGCTGCTCTCGCGCCAGTACAGCACCCCGGATGCCCAGGGGTTCTCGACCAGCTCGCGACCTTTCTGGCTGCCGGCATGGGTGCTGAACACCAGCCCGGCGTCCGACACTTCGCTGATCACCACGATCCGGGTCGAAGGCCGTCCCCGAGCGTCCGCCGTTGCCAGTGCCAGGGCCTTGGGCTCGCGTACGCCATAGCGTCGGGCGCGCTCCAGCCAGTTGTTCAGCACGATAAAGGGACTCGCGGGTGGTGTTGCGAACTCCGGAAACGGGGCCTCGATGGTGCCTGTAAGGGATTCCGACAGCAGATGTGCGCTCATTGGGGTGCTCCGATGACCTGGGTGTTCATATGAAAGCCGTGCCCTGGGCGAAGGCCACGCCATTGCCCGAGACCTGTACCGCGGTGACCGTCTCGCCATGGCCCTCGGCCTTGGCGAACATCAGCGACGGCCGACCGATTTCCACGCCCTGGAGGATTTCGATCTGCTGGCCGTAGTCGACCTGGGCATGACGGATCAGGTGAATCGCCAGGGGCCCCGCCGCCGAGCCGGTGGCCGCGTCCTCGACCACCCCGTAGGCCGGCGAGAACATCCGGCTGCGCCAGCGCCGGCCGGAACCGGCGAAGCAGTTGATGGCCATGTCGTGGAAGTGCCCCAGCGCGCGATGATCGGGGTTCAACGCCGACAGCGCGGCGACACTTTCCAGGCCGACGAACACATGTCGGGGACCGTTGTGGTAGATCTCCACCGGAAAGGTCGAGCCGCCGATCCCCAGGGCCCGGAGCAATTGCGGCATGCGTTCGAACGGCTCCCAGGTTGGAATCGGCTGTTGCATGCTGCACGCCACCACCCGGCCGTTCTGGCGTTCCAGCTCGAAGGGGATGGTGCCCATCTCGGTTTCCAGCGCCAGCCGGTCCTTGTCGGTTTCGGCACCCAGGGCGATGGCCGTGCCCAGCAACGGATGGCCGGCAAATGGCAGCTCGTTGACCGGGGTGAAAATCCGGATGCGCGCATCACCGCCATGGCGTGGGGTCAGGACGAAGGTTACCTCGGACAGGTTCATCTCCCGGGCAATCTGTTGCATGCGCTGGGCGGGGAGGTCGTCGCTGTCAAAGAACACCGCGACCGGGTTGCCCTCCATCGGGACGCTGGCGAAAGCGTCGATCACTACATACCTGTGCATGGTTTGCTCCATTGTGTTCAAGGGGGGCGCGACGGTTTACGCCGACAGGGCGTGGCGCATCAGGTCGGCGATGATGCGTGGCCCTTCCTGGGTCAGCACCGACTCGGGATGAAACTGCATCGAGGCGAAATGCGGCCCGCGCAGCGCATGGACCTCGCCGGTTTCCAGGTCGCGGCTGACCTGCACCAACCCGAGGCCGTCGACCTCGATGCGATCCTCGCGGCTCTGGGCGGCGAAGGTGTTGTAGAAACCCACCCGCTCGCGAGCACCGAACAGGTCGATCTGCTTCTGCACGCCCTGATTGGGAATGGCCCGGCGCTGCAGGTCCAGGCCCAGGCAACGGCTGAGCACCTGATGGCTCAGGCACACCGCGAGAAACGGTCGCTGCTCGTCCAGCAGCGAGCGGATGGCCACATGCAGGTGGTCGATTTTCGGTTGCTCGACCGCCGTAGGATTGCCCGGTCCCGGGCCCATGATCACGATGTCGTAACCGTCGAAGGCATAGGCGTCGTTGTAGTTGCGCACACTCACCGCCAGCCCGAGGGCGCGCAGTTGCATGGCGATCATCGAGGTGAAGGTGTCCTCGGCATCGACGATCAGCACCCGCCGTCCCGACAGATCGGCCTGCGACTGCTGGCGCTCCAGTGCATCGCTCAGCCAGAAGTCGGCAATCAGCGCATTGCGACTGGCCAGGGCGGCGCGTACCTGGATATTCGAACCGAAGCGCGCCGGCGCCTGGTTTTTCAGCGCGGCGATCAGCCCGGCAGCCTTGGCCCGGGTCTCGGCGGCCTCGGCCTGGGGATCGGAATGGCGGACGATGGTCGAGCCGACACTGATCTTCAATTGACCTTCGCGGTCGATATCGGCGGTGCGGATCAGAATCGCCGAGTCCAGCGTGCGGGTACCTTGCGCGTCGCTACCGATCAACGCGGCGATGCCACTGTAATAGGCGCGGCCCTTGGGCTCGTGACGGCGGATCACCCGGCAGGCACTTTCCAGCGGGCTGCCGGTGACGGTGGGGGCGAACAGGGTTTCGCGCAGGATGTCGCGGACATCGCGGCGAGTGTGGCCTTCGATGAAATATTCGGTGTGGGCCAGATGGGCCATTTCCTTGAGATAAGGCCCGAGTACATGGCCGCCATCCTCGCAGATCCGCGCCATCATCTTCAGCTCTTCGTCCACCACCATATACAGCTCGTCGGCCTCTTTGCGGTCGGCGAGAAACTGCATCACTTCGGCCAGGTTCGGACCTGTCGGCGGATAGCGGTAGGTGCCGCTGATGGGATTCATCACCGCCAGGCCGTCCTTGAGGCTGATATGTCGCTCGGGTGACGCGCCGACGAAAGTGCGCTCGCCGGTGTGGATGATGAAGGTCCAGTAGACGCCCTTTTCCCGTTCCAGCAGATGGCGAAAAAAGGTCAGGGCACCGGCGATCCCGTAGTCGCCGATATCGGCCATAAAGGTGCGCTTGATGACGAAGTTGGCGCCTTCGCCGGTGCCGATCTCGTTGTCGATCACCTGGCTGACAATCTCCGAATAGGCCGCGTCACTGAGGTCGAAGCGTTCGTTGAGCAAGGCGATGGGCACTTCGGGCAGGCGCTCCAGCAGGGTATCGAGACCTATCTGCGCCTGCTCGACCACTTGGAGGGAAAGTAATGGGGCTTGATCGTCGACCGCCTCGAAGCCGCGTTCGGCGATCTGCCGGTAGGGAATGATCACCAGGGTTTCCAGGCGGGCTTCGCCTGCCAGGGGCTCGCGCAACTCGATCTGCGTCAGTGACGACGGCAGCGAGACTTCGCCGAGCAGGACATCCACCAGGCCCGGGCCATTGGACTCCGGGCGGTACAACAGGGCGAAGGGCGGTGGGTCCGAGCGCAGGACCTGGGCGATAAGGTGTTCGGCGGCCAGGCTCATGGCAACACCTCCTCGGTGATGACGACCATGGCGCAACGGCTGGCGGCGTACTCCAGGGCCATCCAGTGATGTTCCTTGCTGAAGTCGGCGATGGCATCGGCCACCAGGAACGGTTGGATATCGTTCGAGTAGGCATCCACCGTGGAAATCAGCACCCCGACATGGGCGTACACCCCGCAGAGGATCAACTGGTCACGACCATGGGCGCGCATGCGCTCCAACAGGTCTGAGTTGAAAAACGCGCTGTAGCGCCACTTGGTCAGCAGCCAGTCGCCGGGTGCGGGCTTGAGCGCGTCGACCACCTCGCGGTCGGCGGGGCTGGCCTGCATGCCGGCGCCCCAGAAGTCCTTGAGCAGGCCGCGTTGGGCCTCGGTCATGCTCCCGGGCTGGGCCGTGTAGGCCACCGGAATGCCCTGGCTCGCGGACCATTGGCGGATGCGCGCGGCATTGCCCACCACCTCGTCGCGCAGCGGTGTGGGCAGCGGTCGGAGAAAGTAGCGCTGCATATCGTGGATCAGCAGCACGGCGCGTTGCGGGTCGATCCGCCACTGGGCCAGATTGGCCGGCAGGTCGCGCGCGGTGGGCAACGCATAGGGGGTAATCGCGGGAATACCGGTCATTGCAACAGACTCCTGTCAAAAGCTTGCATGGGAGGCGGCGGGTGGGTTCTTCCAGGCCAGCACGGTGGTGATCGCTTGCCAAGGCGTCAGCCGCGGGTCGCACAGGCTGGTGTAATGGGTGCTGACCTGGTGGAGCCCGGCGACATCGGATGCACACTCGGTGACATCGTCCGGGGTGGTCTCCAGATGCAGGCCACCGGCGATCCCGCCAGCCGACAGCACCGCATGTTTGAAGGCGCTGACCTCCCGGGCGATGGTCTCGACCATGCGGGTCTTGTTGCCGCAGGGCGCGAGGATGGTATTGCCGTGCATCGGGTCGCTCAGCCAGATGACCTTGTGCCCCGTGGCGCGGACCGCCTCCACCAGCGGTGGCAAGCGTTCTGCGACCTTCTCGGCGCCCATCCGCGCAATCAGCGTCAGGCGCCCGGGTTCGCGGGCCGGGTCAAGGCGTTCGCACAGGCTCAGCAATTGCGCGGGGGTCATATCGGGGCCGACCTTGCAGGCCACCGGGTTCAGCACCTCGGACAGCAGGGCGACATGGGCGCCGTCCACCTGGCGGGTGCGTTCGCCGATCCACGGCCAGTGGGTCGAGCCGAGAAAGGTCCGGCCCTGCTCATCGTTGCGCAGCATCGGCAATTCGTAGTCGAGCAGCAGCATTTCGTGGCTGGTCCAGACCGGCGAGCCAGCGGTTGCGAGACGGTCCTGCCAGCCCAGGTGTTCCATGATCTCGCGGGCGGCCTGATAGCCCTTGAGCAGGCGTTGCGGATCGGGTTGGCGGCTGTCCGAATGGGCGGCGTGGCTGTTGACCATATCGCCGCGATACGCCGGCAGTTCGATCTCGCCAATGCGTTCGCTGGGTTTGGAGCGGGGCTTGGCGTACTGCCCGGCAATGCGCCCGACGCGGATCACCGGTTGCTGGGTGACCAGGCCAAAGGCCCCGGCGAGGATCTCCAGCACCGCAGCCTTGCGGGCCACGGCGCCGTGCTGGTTGTCGTTGATATCCTCGGCGCAATCGCCGGACTGGATGACCTTGCCTTCGCCTTCGGCGACTCGCGCCAGGAGCGCGCGCAGGGCCAGGATGTCCTGGGCCCTGATCAAGGACTGGCTGTCTCTCAGGTGTTGCTGTACGTCCCTCAGGTGTGAGAGATCGCTCCACTGGGGTTGCTGCAGTGCTTCACAACCCAGAACACGTCGCACAATTGTTTCCATGATGAGACCCCTGGCGCAATGCCGTTAGGTGGGTATGCCTTCGCGTTTGATTTCGGGCACCGGGATATTCAGCGCCCGCAGTTGCTGGAACACATTCATGAACTCGCGGTTTTGCTTGATCTTGCCGTTCTCGAGGGAGAAGGAATGGAGGAAGTGGTTCTCGTAGTAGCCATCCGGGTAGCCGGGAAAGAGGATCTGCCCGTGGCCTTCGCATTCGACCCAGAAGTGGTTCGGGTCATCGGTTTCGAAGATGCGCACGTCATACCATTCCCAGTCCGGGAAGCACTTCAGCGACCAGACCGCGTGTTCGGCCAGCTTGTCCTTGCCGCGAATGACGATTGGCGCGCCGGTGTCGGTGGTCCACAGGCCGCCGCTGCCGTCTTCGGTGAACAGTTCGTGGCGGCGCAGGCGGGCCGGGCCTTTGGTCTGCATGTACTGCTCGACGACCTGGCGGTTCTTGCGGCGAAGCTCGGTGCTGCTTGCAAACCCATCGTGTTTGTCTGGATTGGACATGGTCTTGCCTCTCGGGTGGATTAAGCGGGTAGGCCGGCGCGGCGAATGGTCGGCACGGGAATGCCGAGGGCGCGCAGTTGCTGGAAGGGGTTCATGAACTCGCGATTGCGCTTGATCCGGCCATCCTCGAGTTCGAAGGAATGGATGTAATGGTTCTCGCAATGGCCCACCGGATAGCCGGGCAGCTTGACGATGCCGCGGCCGTCGCTTTCGACCCAGAAGTGGTTCGGGTCGGCGGTTTCGAAGATCCGCACGTTGTGCCACTGCCAGTCCGGGAAGCACTGGTTCAGCCAGATGCCCAGGGCCGCCAGCTTGGCGTGGCCGTGGAAGAGCAGCGGGGTGGCGCTGGCGGTGTTCCAGGAGCCACCGCTGCCGTCCTCGGTGAACAGCTCGTGTCGACGCAGGCGGGCGACGCCGTGGCTGTGCATGTACTGCTCGACGGTGGAGCGGTTCTTGCGCCGTAGTTCCGGGGCGTCGGCAAACCCTGTTTGGATCGCGGTAGTTGGCATGCTCATGTTCCTTTGGGCGTGTTCAATCAGCCGGGTTATTCAGCAATACAAGACACTTTCATGACGACGACAGTGAGGTGTCGTGATTGATATACGGGCCTGTTTCAGGAGAACTGGGGTTAAATGGTAAGCACGATGTAATAAACAATACCGTTCGGTCACAGAGGGACTACTCGTTCCTGTTTTGACGAACTGGCTGGAGGGAATTTATACAGGGGCGCGATTGGAAAAGTTAAGCTACCAGATTTCGTAGGTGTCAAGTTTTTGTGCCCGGCTTAACCTCCGCGCGCCTTCGGAAAATGGGGGCTGGAGGTGTTGTTGCAACATAAACGGGTGGTGAGGTAGTTGCAGATGGCCATGTAGTATATATAAAAATAAGATCGCTCTATAGTTAGCGCAAATGGTTATGGTCTTTTTATGGTTGTCCCCATTGACAGGGCGAACAGCTGGACTAGGATGACAAACCGATTTTCATCTTGGATAGCTAAAATGGACTTAGCACAGCTTTGGGTTTGGGATATTTACTTTTATTCGCTTTTTGCGAAAGCCATGAACATGGAGGAGTTTACCGGCATCGCACTGAACGCCATCACTGATTTGAAATTTGATTTCTATGCTTATGGCCTGTGCAGCCTGACGCCGTTCATGCGGCCGAAAACCCACCTGTACAGCAACTACCCGGCGGAGTGGGTCGCGCGTTACCAAGCCATGAACTACGCGGTGATCGATCCTACGGTAAAGCACAGCCGGCTGGCCTCGACGCCGATCTTGTGGAGCGATGACATCTTCAAGGGCAGCCCTGGCTTGTGGTCGGAGGCCAATGATTCGCAGCTGCGTCATGGACTGGCCCAGCCGTCGTTCAATGCCCGGGGGCGTGTGGGGTTGTTGAGCCTGGCGCGTAAAGACAAGAAGATCAGCGCCGACGAGTTTACGGAATTGGCGCCCATTACCAGAGCCTTTGCCGATGCCGCCTATGCCAAGTTGTCGGAACTGGAGGGCACCTTGGAACGAGATAATGACGTCGTGTTTACCGAGCGGGAAAGCGAAGTGTTGCGCTGGACGGCGGATGGTAAGACGTCAGAAGAGATCGGTGTGATCATGAGCGTGTGTACGGATACGGTTAATTACCATCACAAGAATATTCAGCGCAAGATCGGTGCGAGTAACCGGGTGCAGGCGGTGACCTATGCGGTTGCGCTGGGTTATATCTAACCAAGGTTCGGTGTTTGTTGCGGAACAGGGTTGTCAGGCCTGTTCTGCAACAGGGGGTTTGGCGTGTCAGGCGATTTGCTTTAATTCCTCGTACATAAATAATACTGGTGCAAGACTGCTGAAGTGGCGTTTACGATCCGTCGGCAGTTGTATCGCGACAATCTGCTCATCCTGGTGCCGGATCATCTCGCCGAGGCGTTCATAGTGGACGCCGTTTTTTCTGTAGTAGCGCTCCATGATCTTGCTGACAATCCCGACGATATATTCGGCGCCGGCGCGATGCGCGGTTTCCAGGCACTTCCAGAACAAGGGCATGGCCAACTCCGGGGTTGAGGTGGTGAAGCGGGTCATTTCCCAGATAAAGGCGCTGGCTGGCACGCCCTCGGCGCAGGTGTGGCTGAATACGCCTTCGAGCAGGTTGGGCGCGGTGGTGGGGATCAGTCGGGCACAGCCGATCAGTTCGCGGGTTGGGCTGAGGGCCAGGAGGTAGCGGGCGTGTACGTGGTCGTAGGCGTCCCATTCACACCCCGGGGCATCGGGGGGCAGGGGCAGTTGCCAACCCAGTTTCTCGACGAATTGCTGATAGCGGTATCGGCCGAGTGACAGCCGCAGACTGTCGCTCATTGAGGACAGGGTGTGCTCTTCCATGTGCATAAGGGCTTCTCTATTGGTGAAGGACGGCGGGCGTCGATTTATATAGAGCAGCGGTGGGGGTTTGGCACCTACCAGATCTGGTAGGGGTGGGGGCTTTGGGCGTCGGTCTTGGACGGTGGGGCGATTAGAGAATTTCACTGTTTGAGGCGGTTTCAGCGTTTGAAGCCCAGGTGTTGAGCAACGATTTCAATCGTATCCTCATGCGTAGCTGCATCCGGCACCTCCTCCATCGCTTGGCAGCGAAGGTCGCGTTCGAGGGTACGCAAATCAGGCAGATTGCTATCAAGCCAAGTAGGTTGCCCTTTCTTTTCTGAGATTTTTGGCGGATCAGTTTCCGTACTCAAAAGTAGTGGTCTAATCAGGGTGAGGTTGGATTCAGATCAGTCGGAAAGCCTGGAAAGTAGAGAGGCAACCCTTGATCCCCATAAAATGCAAAGCCGCCCGGAGGCGGCTTCAATCGATACGCAGTTGAGCTTGCATCGCCCTTTCCGCGCTACTGGATCAACCAAGGAGGGATCCAGGCTCCTGCCAGCGTTCGCTGGTAACGTCCCAATTATGGATATCGGTGATAACCGCTTCAAGCCAGCTTGCCCGACCTGGGGTGGGCCTGATCGGCCTTTAGTGACACAACTCTTTGTTTTTAAAAAGGTATGGCTCTGTTCCAGGTCTCGCTTTGATTCTTTTCAAAATGTGGCTCGTACTTAGGGCCGCGTCGTGGCCCACGCCCATCACGGTTGATAACCCCAAGTACCTAGCGGTACGTCATTGCTCCAAAAGAATCTAAGTCCATCCTGTTGTTTCTACGACATTTAATAGTTTGTTACTGGAGTCGTCCTGCTGCCGACTCTGGTATCGCCACCCGCGAACTAAACTGCTTGTACCTCTGAAGCAGGTGTCTCCAGAGCGTTCAGGAGGTGTCAAATGGCTATTTATGATACCTATCGGGAAATTGAAGAGGCCCTCGGTGTGGTACCGGAGTGGATCAAGCAGATGCCGGAAGGCGGCGCGAACGGATTCTGGGGAGTGGCTCGGGACTTTTGGCTGGCAGATACCAAAATCCCTAATAAGTATAAGGAGTTGATTGGTCTGGCGGTCTCCGGGGCGACCCGTTGCAAGTACTGCACCCTGTTCCATACCGAAGCCGCGCGCTTGTTTGGCGCGAGCGACGAGGAAATTGCCGAAGCCAGCTTGATGGGGGCGGTGACCATGATGGGCAGCACCTTTATTAACGCCCAGCAGATCGACTACGAGCAGTTCCGTCAGGAAACACTGAGTATCGTTCGGTATGTCAAAGATCACTCGCAACCCAAGGCCGCTTAGGCCGTTGCGGGACCCCGCCCTTCGCCAACTGACGAAGGATCACTTGATTGCAATCACCGGCGATGGTCCGAGGACCACCGCCCGGTGGCAAGCGGCGGTGCTGCGCGCCATCAGCACGCTGATGCAATACAGCGATACCGCCCGCGAAGATAACCAGGACCTGCGCATCCCGTTCGCCAAAGCCCTCCATGACCTCTATGCGGGACGCAAGTCCGACGCCGAGTTGACGGAAATGGTGCTGCTGATGCTGGAGGTGGAAACCGCCCCTTTGCTCGGCAACGGGCCCCAGGCAGGAGCGGTATCTGGGAATGATGACCCCTGATAGGTGCAGAGGGCCAAAGGCGTCGTGGTGATGGATCTGAACTCAATCACGCTGCCCCCTGATCTGCGTTGAGATGACCGGCAGGGGCCTTACCGCTTTTTTCACCCGCCACGGGAAACGCGGGCGCACGTCTCCTGATGCGCACTATACTTTTTTATGAAATTTGCCCCGAGGAAAGAGGCAATTTTCCAACAGGCTCGGGAGGTGGATGAGTCATTGACGTAACGTTGCGGCTTGGCGCCGTTGCGTTCGCATGACCACAGGGCAACAGGCGCAGGATGAAGAGAAAATGGCGATCGCAATCATCTTAGTTCTAGTCGTTGTCGCCTCAGTCCTGTTCCACCTGTTCGCTCCTTGGCATCTGACTCCGGCCGCCTCCAACTGGGGATCGATAGATACCACACTACTGATAACCCTGATCATTACCGGGATATTTTTTATCGCCATCACGGTATTCATGGCGATCGCGGTGATTCGATTCCGTCACCGGGAAGGCTCCCGGGCGGTCTACCAGCCAGAAAACAAGAAGCTGGAAGGGTGGCTGATCATCGTCACCTCGCTGGGCATCATCGGCATGCTGGCGCCCGGCCTGGTCGTCTACAACGACTTCATCCGGGTACCGAAAGACGCTATTGAGCTCGAAGTGGCCTCCCAGCAATGGCAGTGGTCCTTTCGCTTTCCCGGCCGCGACGGGAAGTTCGGCAAATCGGATGTCAAATGGATCGATTCCACCAACCCCTTCGGTATTGACCGCAATGACCCCGCGGGACAGGACGATGTCCTCATCATGAATAATGAAGTTCGGCTGCCCATCAATCGGCCGGTAAAAGTCCTGCTGCGTTCAAAAGATGTCATACACAATTTCTATGTTCCGCAGATGCGCGCCAATATGGATATGGTTCCGGGCATGGTGTCTTACTTCTGGTTTACCCCGACCAAACTCGGCAAGTTTGAAGTCATTTGCCTGGAGTACTGTGGCCTGGGTCATTACAACATGCGTGGCCATTTGATCGTCGAGGAGCAGGAGGCTTTCGATCAATGGCTCGCTAGCCAACCGACGTTTGCTCAGGCCCTGGCGAGCGCCGCCGCCCCCAGCCAGGACAGCCTGCTGGAAAAAGGCCGGCAATTGGTTGAAAGCCATGGCTGCCGGGCCTGTCATAGCCAGGATGGCAGCGCCAGCCTGGGCCCGAGCTGGAAGGACTTGTATGGCCGCTCGGAACAGCTTGCCGATGGCAGCCGCGTTCAGGTCGACGAAACCTACCTCAAGTCGGCGATCCTCGAGCCCACGGTCAGACGGGTCCAAGGCTACCCGCCGGTCATGGTGGCCTATACTTTCACCCAAGATGAGCTGGGCGCCGTGGTTGCCTTCATCAAATCGCTGAGCGCCACGGGGCAGAAGGAGCAAGGCGCTGCGAGCCAAGCTGCAGGCACAGCGGGTGATCGGGTGGCGCAGGGACAGCGGCTGGCCGGATCGATGGGTTGCCTTGCCTGCCACAGTCTTGATGGCAGCCAGGCTGTCGGCCCAAGCTGGCAGGGCTTGTACGGCAAAATGGAAAACCTGGAGGGTGGCACTCAGGTCAAGGTCGATGAGGCCTATCTGAGGGAGTGCGTTCTCACGCCTGCTGCCAAGAGGGTCAAGGGTTATCCCCCGGTCATGCCGGCCTTTACCCCCAGTGACAAGGAACTGGATGCTCTGGTCGCCTTCATCAAGTCGAAAGGCAATGTCGACGCTGATACCGGCAAGGTGGAACCAGGCAAGTCGCCGTAAGTAAACAGCCGGAAACACTCCCACGCTCGTTCGGAGGATGTTTTGATGGCTTATGTGGAGCACGCGGAAACAGCGGTCCTGCACGAACCGAAAAGCTTCGTCACGCGATATATCTGGAGCCAGGACCACAAGGTCATCGCCCTCCAGTATTCCTTGACGGCCATGTTCGTGGGCGTCATCGCCCTGGTGCTGTCCGACCTGATGCGCATGCAGATAGGGTTTCCCGGCAGTCTCTCATTCATGGATGCCGGCACTTACTATCAGACAGTGACCATGCACGGCATGATCATGGTGATCTACCTGTTGACGGCCCTGTTCCTGGGCGGCTTCGGCAACTATCTGATTCCGCTGATGGTGGGCGCCCGTGACATGGTCTTCCCCTACGTCAACATGCTCAGCTACTGGTTCTACCTGGTCTCGGTGCTGGTGCTGCTCTCAAGCTTCTTCGTCCCAGGCGGGCCCACCGGGGCGGGCTGGACACTCTATCCGCCACAATCCATGACCCAGGGAACCCCGGGTTCCACAGGGGGCATCGTGTTGATGATGGTGTCGCTGGCCATCTTCATCGTTGCCGCCACCATGGGCGGGTTGAACTACGTGACCACCGTGCTACAGGCACGCACTCGAGGCATGACGTTGTTCCGTATGCCGCTCGCCGTCTGGGGCATCTTCATGGCCTCGGTCATGGCGCTGCTGGCCTTCCCCGCCTTGTTCGTCAGTGCGGTGATGGTGCTGTTCGACAAGTTGTTGGGTACGAGCTTCTTCATGCCGGCGATGATCTCGATGGGGCAACAGCTCGCGCATCAGGGCGGTAGCCCGATACTGTTCCAGCACCTGTTCTGGTTCTTCGGCCATCCGGAGGTCTACATCGTCGCCCTCCCGGCGTTCGGTCTGGTCTCCGACCTGATCAGCACTCATGCGCGCAAGAACATCTTCGGTTACCGCATGATGGTGTGGGCCATTATCGCCATCGGCGTGTTGAGCTTCGTGGTCTGGGCGCACCACATGTACGTCAGTGGGATGAACCCGTACTTCGGCTTTTTTTTCGCCGTGACCACCTTGATCATCGCGGTACCGACCGCGCTGAAAGTCTACAACTGGGTGCTGACCCTATGGCATGGCGACATTCACCTGACGGTGCCGATGCTGTTTGCACTGGCCTTTATCCTCACCTTCCTGGTCGGTGGCCTGACCGGGTTGTTTCTCGGCAACGTGATCGTGGATATCCCGCTGTCGGACACCTACTTCGTCGTGGCCCACTTCCATATGGTCATGGGGGTTGCGCCGATACTGGTGGTATTCGGTTCCATCTACCATTGGTTTCCGAAGATCACCGGGCGCATGCTTAACGACACCCTGGGCAAGCTGCATTTCTGGGTCACCTTCCTGGGGACCTACTGCATCTACTTCCCCATGCATTACCTGGGTTTACTGGGTATGCCGCGGCGCTATTACGCCTATCCGAACTACGAGTTCATCCCGCAGTCGGCGCAGCAGCTGAATGCGTTCATTACCGTTACCGCACTGATTGTCGGCGTGTTCCAGTTGCTGTTCCTCTTCAACCTGTTCTGGAGTGCCTTCAAAGGCAAACCGGCAGGCGGAAACCCCTGGGGTGCGGCCAGCCTGGAATGGCAGACACCGAACACCCCGCCGGTACACGGCAACTGGGGAGAGAAGCTGCCGGTCGTGCATCGTTGGGCCTATGACTACAGCGTGCCCGGGATAGAGCAGGACTTCGTTCCACAGACGGTCTCCGCCGAGGCGCTGGAACAGATGAGGCAGCGCACCGCAGAGGCGAAGATTGCGGGTGAAGGACCATGAACAGGCCGCTATTGAAAAACACGGCAAGCGCCAACACCGGAGGCCGTTGGAGCCAGCCCCCCGACGACACCTGGGCGGCGGATGGCATCGACAGGGCGAAAACCGCAAAAGTGGGCCTGCGCGTGTTTCTGGGTGTGGTGACCTCGCTGTTCTTTCTCTTGCTGCTGGCCTTCATTACGCGCTCGCAAGTGGCGGACTGGCAGCCTCTCACCGAGCCGCTGGCACCGTTGGCCAGTGCAAGGCCACTCTGGCTGAACACGATCCTGCTGGCACTGGGCAGTATCAGCCTGCAGTGGGCGCGGGTGGCGGCCCGGCGAGGCGCGTTGAACGGCGCCACCCTCGGATTCGCCCTGGGAGGCGTCTTTGCGATTGCCTTTTTGGGGGGGCAACTCTGGGTCTGGAAACAGTTCGTCGACTGGGGCTATTTCGTCTCCGGCAATCCGGCCAACAGCTTCTTCTACCTGTTGACCGGTGTGCACGGGCTGCACCTGCTGGGCGGCCTGGTGGCTTGGGGTCGAGTCGGCGCCCGGTTCCTGCGACGTGTTCCGCTGCCGCAGCTGGAGCCCGGCGTGGAGCTCTGCGCCATCTACTGGCACTACCTGCTGGGCGTCTGGATCGTCCTCTTCGCCCTGCTGACCAGCACGCCGGAAACCTATGAAAGCATCGCCGCATTCTGCGGTCTGAGGTGAAGCCATGGCATCGTCCCCAGCCGGTCCGGAAGAGCCCGGTCTGTCCTTACCGCTGACCCCACCCGATACGCTGGTACCGGGATGGCAGGGCGTCGCCAACGACTGGTCCTCGGATCGGGACGCATTCAAGCACGTCCCCTGGGGCAAGGCGATGATGTGGATCTTCCTGCTCAGCGACACCTTCATCTTCAGCTGCTTCCTGACTGGCTACATGTCGGTACGCATCAGCTCCACCGTCCCCTGGCCGAACCCCAGCCACGTGTTTGCCTTGACCATCGGCGGCGCTGAAGTCCCGCTGATCCTGATCGCGATCATGACCTTCGTGCTGATCAGTAGCAGCGGCACCATGGCCATGGCGGTGAATTTCGCCTATCGCCGTGTGCGCAGTAAATGCGCGGCCCTGATGCTGACCACCGCCGCCTTCGGTGCGACCTTCGTCTGCATGCAGGCGTTCGAGTGGAGCAAGCTCATTGCCGAAGGTGTTCGCCCATGGGCGAACCCCATGGGTGCAGCGCAATTTGGCGCCAGTTTTTTCATGATTACCGGTTTCCACGGGCTGCACGTGTCAGCCGGCGTCATTTACCTCTGCGTCGTTGCATTCAAGGTATTGCGAGGTGATTACGAGCGCTCCGGAAACTATCAGATCGTCGAGATAGCCGGGCTGTACTGGCATTTCGTGGATCTGGTGTGGGTATTTATCTTCGCGTTGTTCTATTTATGGTGAGTCTGTAGAGGAGTACTGGCGATGGCGCATGCACAAGGTCAACAACATCCACTCAGCTTGTACCTGAAGATCTGGGGATTGTTGTTTGTACTCAGTACCCTGTCCTATCTGGTCGATTATTTTCACTTCCAGGGCTACTTCAGGTGGTCGCTGATTCTGGTGCTGATGTTGTTGAAGGCTGGCCTGATCGTCTCCGTCTTCATGCACATGGCCTGGGAGCGTCTGGCGATGGTCTACGCCATACTGGTACCGCCATTGTGTCTGCTGGTGCTGGTAGGTCTGATGGTGGCAGAGGCGGACTACGTGTTCTTCACCCGTGGGATGTTCCTCGGGTGATAACAGGCTTCCGCCTCCTGCGCACTCGGACCGCCTCCTATATCGTTCGCTTGAACTGATGCCATCTATACAGCCAGGCCACTATCCAATGGGGGGCCGCTGGGCCAGTACCGGCCGCTTGCAGCTGTGGGTGATGTTTGATGACCCGATCCAGCGTCGACTCCTGATTGGGTTCAACGTCCACGAAGAAAATATACTCGCCTTCTTTTATCCGCTCTTTCAACTTGCGGAAGTGGGCATTGGGCACCTGAATACCAAAAAAGCCGCCTTCCCAGATACTGAATCCGAGTATCACGATGCTCAGAAAAACGAACGGCATCCAGCCTGCCGCGGTGGCGGTCCAGCCTGCCAGATAGGCCCCCCCCAGCGCCAAGGCGGCGAGCGGTATGCCAATGACCGCACCAATCTCGCCAGAACGGACAACATCCTGCTTCATGAATGAGTTCACATCATGCAGATGATGCTGTTCCACTTCGGCATCCCGATCGCTGAGCACATGAATCTGTTCAGTACTGATACCGCTGGTTTCCAGTTCGCTTTCAACGATTTCCAGGTCGTCGAGATTATCGCTGATGTAAAAGTGTCGGTTCATGAGTCACCTCCTACCGCCTATCCGCAGGTGTCCCCTTTTTTCTGCAGTGGTTATCTGAAATTCCAGAGCGTTAGCCTGTCTCTCTGGATCACGTTGCACGCTCATTGCTACCAAAAAAGTATAGCACCGCCCTTTTCAACGCCATGGCCGCCCGGAGCCCGAGCACGTTGGGCTGTGCGCAATGCACCAGGGCACGGGAGACCTCCCGTGCTGTTCCTGACCGGTTTTTCAACAGCCTGGTCCGGGTGTTGGGGGCGGCGGGCTGGTGGGCGAGTTGAGGCTGTAGCGGTTCCTTGCCTGTTGTCTAGAATTTAATAGGAGGTCGGGTCGTCCCCAAAGCGACTGTCCCAGGAGGTTTTTCGTCATGAACACCTTAACCATCAAAGGCTGGTGCAAAGCCAGCAGCGATCAACGGTCCACCCCGATGGGGGAGATCCATTTTCACGTCAATGACGACGACCATTTGCGTATGGAGGAGGCCGAAGAACATCTGCAGCAGACCCACGAGCCTGAAGTGATGATCGATGTGGATATGAGCACAATGGAGTTGATCACGCCTGAGGAATGCGGCCCGTTGTCTGATTGCCAATTGCGCGTTTATTTGAGCGCAGGCGACCAACGCGGCCAGTTCCACCTGGTCGGGCATCGGGCGAGCGACGGCAGTTTGATCTATACCAATGCGGTGATGATCGATCAGTTGGGTTGATTCCCCGGCGAAGGGGAAAAGCCAGACAAAGCCCTCACATTGCTGCGAGGGCTTCGTTTTGTAGGGTGCTTGGTGCCGGGAAACGACCCCGGAATCTACTGATTACACTTCAACTAAATGGATGGTCGTCTAATGCGGGTGATGCGTGATGTGCCGAGGACGAACCCGCAAGCAGCGCATCCACCACAGCCCGCGCCATCTCTACCGAGTGAAGCATGCCCCAGAACAGAGACCGCTCCACCGGGTTCGTATGCAAGCTGATTTCGTCACCGTTCAGTTCGGCTACTTCGAGCAATTTCGACACGTAGGTCAGCGCGTCCTGAGCGTTGACGCCTGGCTGGATGGCAAAAATCGTGGGTCTGAGAGGGTCGGCGTAATTGATGGTTTTGGATAGTGTTAAAGCGAGGGTATCGAGCAAGCGGGCCGCATCTGGCCGCATTGATTTCACAGGGCCGTTGGAAACGGAAGGTGGATCGGGAGTGATTTTCTTAGCCATGGTGAATCTCCAACAGGTTAAGGAGATCTCCACTCTTGCTGCGATACAAGGGTGGCGAACTGTACGCAGGTTCGCAGACCGGTCTGTTGGGACACCGGCAGGCATAAGCCTCCTGCGCACAGCCCGCCATAACGCAGACATGAAAAAGCCGCTTACGCGGCGCTGTGCGCCAACAGAAACCGCCGGGCTGCGAAACCCGTATCGCTGAATTTGCAGCGACGACAGGAATGTAGCTCCAGCCGCGAGCGCACACAACATTCTCCCACGACCAAAACATGTAGGAAATATTAGTTTTTTTGGAAAGCCATTTCTCCTCATTACGAGGCGCTGGGGAGCTACGGACGAGGAAGGGAAATCACTCACCTATTAGTCCGGAAACGATTTCGAGTGCTTTTTTTCACTTCACTGCATTGGGGGCGTCCGACGAATGGGACGTCTGGCTGGGAGCGGTCACATTACGTTCAGCAGACAAACAAAAGCCCCGCATCGCTGCGAGGCTTCGTTTTGTATGGGCACCAGGAGTCGAACTAATCCCTTTGTTATTGAAAAATAAAGGGAAATATCGTGGGCATGGTTTTTCATACCTCTATCTGTACCCTCAGCGTAGGTAACCGGTGAGGCCATGCTCGGAAAAATCCCTGCCGAAGTGCTGAAAGAGGGACTGGCGTGGTGCCGATGGTTCTTGACGATGTGTGATTATTAATTATGATTAACTATTAATCGAAACTCATCACGATGGCTGGTCGCGATACCCGAAGCGACCATCCATCTAGCGAGAGCCTGCTGATTCTCGCAACACAGGAGTCATCCACCATGGCAGCTAGCGCGAAAACCCGGTCCGTTACGGCTCACGTCCCGGTGCAACTGGCCGAGAGAATCGATTTGATGGCTGAGCGGCTGGAGCGCTCCAAGAACTGGATCCTCAAGCAGGCTCTGTCCGCCTGGATAGACCAGGAAGAAGAGCGCAGTCGCCTGACTCGCGAGGCGCTGGCGGATGTTGATGCCGGTCGTGTAATTGACCACCAAGCGGTCCAGGCCTGGGCCGACAGCCTTAGTACCGACACCCCGCTGCCGGTACCGCGCTGATGGAGTTGAAGTGGACCAGCAAGGCGCTTTCAGACGTTGCTCGGTTGTACGAGTTTCTGGCTACAGTGAACCGGCCCGCTGCCGCGCATACGGTTCAACAGCTCACGGGGGCTTCAAGCATATTGCTGACTAATCCGCGTATTGGCGAACGGCTGGAAGAGTTCGAACCACGAGATGTGCGCCGAATCCTGATCGGCCATTATGAAATGCGCTACGAGATTCAGGAGTCCACCGTCTATCTGCTGCGGCTGTGGCATACGCGTGAAGATCGATAGACGCTATCAGATGATTGCGGTAGTCGAAGTGTTTACGAGGCCGGCTAAAACGGAATAAAAAAGGCGCTCAATGAGCGCCTTCTAAAATGTTGTCGAGGAGTAGTCGCAGCGATTCTTTAGCTCCGGATCATTGCTGACCGTGGGTTCAGAATCCGCCCAAAGGCTTGGTCGTCACTACTTCAGAGAGCGCCAGTTCTCTGCTGCCGAAGTCTGGGGGAGCGATACTGGAGCTCAAGCCCAAAGATGCGCAGTTGCAGTCCTCGGTGGGCATTTTTAAGCATGCTGACGATGTGGTCAACGGCAAGCTGCGTTGACGTGACGAGCTACTGGCTTCGTTACTCAAGATGCCATTGCTGCTGACGTTTCCAATCATTTGGAAACCCCATGAGCCTCAAACTCCCAAACTCTCGCTGATCCATGACCTCCGCAAGGCGAAGCTTCCATTGGCTGTCTGGGCTGATCAGGTCGGTTAGATAGGCCAGCATCGTCAATACGATGTACAGGCGTTGCTTTGGTTGAGGACCGTCGCCAGGTACATGCGGAATCACCCACTCTTTGGGTAAGGACGGTCGAATCGAAAGCTCTCGGTTCCATAACCGTGAATGGTGGGCGCAGCAGTTCCGGATAAAGGTCAAGGTGTGCAGCCAGGAGGCCAATACATCGAAGGGCAGATTGAATCTGCTAGAGATCGCTTTTTTGTCAGCGCTTTTACCTATGGCGTTGAATAGGGTAGAGACCGTCCCAAGGCTGAGCTCTTCCAGAACGGCCCAGGCGGGCGGTAGCTCAGGATGGGTATAAGTCGCCCCGTAGAATCGGAAATAGTTATCGCGAATGCGATTTTCAATCCGCTGTTGGTGAACGCCATCGACATGACGACCGCTTTTTATGCGATCAATCTCGCGTCGGAGTCTGGTCTGCTCCTTGTTCAACTGATCTCGCAGGGGGCGTAGCAAGTCAGAGTGCGAGTATGACGAGGAAAAAACTGACGAGTCAGCTATCCAGTCAGGCCCATATTTTGGACACATGTGATTGCTGATCGATGCTCTGATGGCAACTTCGACAGGTTCGATAGCATCCATCGTTATGCGTCGCAACGAACCATCGAAGCGATAGATGTCGACCACGGCTTTCAGGGTACTGCCGGGTTTGAAGGTGTGTTCGGGATCCGGCTCCTGAAAGGGACGCATGTAGGGGCTCAAGCGAAACAGCGTTACCACTTCGAGAAAGCGCAATGCCCTATCGTCGTTGGTGACGTGCAGGCCTCGTTGCTTCAACAGTTCCAATTGCTGTTCTACGCTGAGGGCCGGCTTGTCGAAGGGCCTCATGTAGTTTTCTCCAGGCAAAAAAAACCCGCACGATTTGAGCTTGCTGACTGTGGGTCAACCTAGGCTTGGCGGGTGTGTTGGGGTGCATTATAGGTAGGTGTCAGAGCCCGTCAACGTCGCGTTGATGTGAAATTGTAACGGGTTGGTGCCTTGGATTTTTTTAAGTGTGGACACGTTGTGGACATTTTCAGCTTTTTGAAAGCGCGAAAACTAAAGGTCCAGAAACGCCAAAGCCCCGTATTACGGGGCTTTGATGTATGGTGCCGGCACCAGGAGTCGAACCCGGGACCTACTGATTACAAGTCAGTTGCTCTACCAACTGAGCTATACCGGCGTGTTAGGGCGACGATTATAGCGATTGGCGAGGTTCTGTAAACCCCTGATATCTGACTATTTTTGCGGAGGCAACGTTCTCGTGATCCGCCCACGTCAGCAACCCTAGACTTTGTCCTGATCCACCGGCCGCGCCGCTTCAATCGCCGCGAGCAACCGGCCCGCTATTTCAGCCGCCTGTTTGGCCGACGCCACGTTGGTAAAGGTCATCAATAACCCGCCTTCCTGCCCGGCCGCCACCTGCCAGCGCGACAGAGGCTCAATCGACAATCCCGCCGCCCGTGCCTGCTCGGCTATCCGGGAATCCGGCACATCAATCAACACCCGCACCAGCAGATTGATCCCCCCAGCCTGCGGGTCGACCCTCAATATCCCACTGCCCACCTCTTCCAGCGCCCTGACCAGCAACGCCCGACGCGCGCTGTACAACTGCCGCATCTTCTTCAGATGCCGGGTGAAGTGGCCCTGGCTCAGAAAGTCGCTGACCGTCGCCTGCAGCAGTTCCGGGCTGCGATTGCGCCACAGCCGCGCAACCTGTTCAAAACTCCCGACCTGTTCCCGGGGCACCACCAGATACGCCAGCCGCAACCCCGGAAACAGCATCTTGCTGAAGGTCCCGGCGTACAGCACGCGGTCATGCACATCCTGGCTCTTCAGTGCGGGCAACGGCCGGCCTCGATAACGAAACTCGCTGTCATAGTCGTCTTCCAATACCCAGCTTGACTGCACCTGCGCCCAATCGAGCAGCTCCCGCCGCCGTTCCGGGCTCAACGCCACACCCAATGGGCTCTGATGGGCCGGGCTGACCACCGCCAAGCGCGCCGTCGGACTCAGGCGAATACCGTGCGCCACCCGCAAACCATCGGCATCCACCGGCACCGGCACCAACTCTACGCCGCGATTGAGCAGGATCTGCCGTGCATGCACATAACCGGGGTCCTCGAACCAGCAACCCTGGCCCGTCATTTCCAGGCTTTCGCAGACCAGTTCGAGCACGGCGTTGTAACCGGTGCAGATAAACACCTGGTCCGGTGTGCACTGCACGCCCCGATACAACCCCAGGTACGTGGCAATGGCCGAGCGCAGCGGTGCGTAGCCTCTCGGATCGCTGAAACCCAGACCGGCGATATCGGTTTGCCGAGCACGTTGGGTGATCAGTCGGCTCCAGAGTTTCCGCGGAAAAGCATCCAGCGCCGGCAGCCCCATTTGCAGGGGCAGCGGTTGATCCTGTTCGGTCGTCGGCGCGGTGCTTTCCGTTGGCGGGCTGGGAGCCGCTGTCACCGGCAGATCAAGGGCAATGACGGTCCCAGCCTGCCCCCGCGCCGTCAGATAACCCTCGCTGATCAGCAGCTCATAAGCCGCTTCGACCGTGCCCCGCGCCAGGTTGAGTTCAGTCGCCAGGGCGCGCACCGAAGGCACGCGATCACCGGGACGCAATTGGCCCTCATCGATGGCGCTGCGAATGCGTCGATAGACCACCAGGTATTTGGGCAGACCCGGTTCAGTGGCGGCTTTGGCAATGGGCATGGCGTTTTCCGTGGGCATGCAGATCGGCCGCAGTTTAACCCCATGGGTGGGCGGATCAGCAGCGGTTATGTCCCAAACGGCTTGCTCGATCTTGGCCCTGTTGGCCGATGCCAACGCACCGCAGACTGCCGGCCATGACTTTACCGACCGCAAAGGGGAACCCTCCATGACTCAACGTCTCAACTACTTCGACGCAGCGCCCCTGGGCTACAAAGCGCTGTTTGGCGTTAAAAGCTATCTGCAAGGCTGCGGGCTCGAAGCGCATTTGATCGATCTGGTGTACCTGCGGGTTTCGCAGCTCAACGGCTGCGCTTACTGCATCAGCCAGCATTCCCGCGACCTGATCAAGCTGGGCGTGAGCCTCGACAAGGTGCTGCTGGTGCCGGTCTGGCGCGAAGGCGGTGCGTTGTTCGATCGCCGTGAATGCGCGGCCCTGGCCTGGGCCGAAAGCGTGACCCGGGTGCACGAGACCGAGGTGCCGGACGAGGACTTCCAGGCCGTTTGCGCGGTATTCGGCGAAAAGGAAGTGGCCGACCTGACCCTGGCGGTCGCCCTGATGAATGCGCTTAACCGTGTGGGTGTCAGTTTCCGCTTGGTACCAGCCGGTGTGCGCCAGCAGGAGGATGTGTCCCATGGGCAATGATCTCGAATACGCACTGATCGAAAGCAAAGCCCAGTGCCGCGAGTGTTTTGCCGTGATGCAGGAGCTACGACCGCATTTGATCGATGTGGAGTCCTTCGTCGAGCAGGTCTTTCGTCAGGGCGAGCAGGGCTTTCGCCTACTGGCGCTGCGTGAACACGGGCAGGTGATCGGCCTGGCCGGTTTTCGGGTGACGGAGAACACCCTGTATGGGCGCTTCGTCTATGTCGATGACCTGGTGGTGACGGCTTCGCAACAGCGTCGCGAGCTGGGCGCCGGGCTGTTGGAGGAGGTGCGTCGTCATGCGCGGGCCTTGGGTTATCGCTATCTGGTGCTCGATACGGGGATGCATATGCCTTTGGCGCAACGCTTCTATTTCCGCCAGGGGCTGTTGGCCAAGGGCATGCACTTTTCCCAGGACTTGAATGCGGGGCCGTCGCAATGAGCCGCGCCCTGTTGTTGAATTTCAGCCCCCATGGCAAGGCCGCTCGGGTTTATCGCCTGGCCGCCGACGTGCTGGGCGACTGGCCGGGCATCAGCACCATCATGGATCGCCAGCTGGGCGGTGAACCGCTGCCGGCCTTGACCCGCGACTATGCGACGGCCGTGACTTCGGTAGCCGGTATGGACAATGTGGCCATCCATGCGTCCGAGCGGCAGATCGTCGAGCTCGAGACCAGCGATCTGCTGGTGTTGTGCACGCCGCTGCACAACTTCACGCTGCCTGCCGCCATGAAGCTGTGGATCGATCATGTGGTGCGCATTCAGCGCAGCTTCGGGGTGAACGGTGCGGGGGAGAAGTTTGGCTTGCTCAAGGATCGCCCGACCTTTGTACTGGTCAGTTCCGGGGGCTTTGTTGAGGGAGAAAACGCGCGTCAGCCGGACTTTCTCGCGCCTTATTTAAAGGCGATTCTCAATTCCATCGGCATTCATCAGCTGACGTTTATCTATCTGCAAGGCACCGTCCGTGGTGGTGAGGCGGTTGAGCAAGGCCTGGCGGTCATGCGGGAGGCGTTGCTGAGGGAGCTTCAGGCTAATACGGAAACCTGTAGGCGCCAGCTTGCTGGCGATGGGGCCAGTGAGTCTTGTATCGCCTGATCGGCCGCTATCGCCAGCAAGCTGGCTCCTACAGAGGTTTGTGGTGTTCTCGGGGGAGGGGTGGCAGACCCTGAAAAAGGCGGCGTTATGTCCATTGACCAGAACGCTTATGCACAAGTGGTTGGTCGTTAGCGCGGCGAGAATGCGATTTTGTGGACGCGTTCTCATAAGCGCGCAACTATCTGTTTTTTCGGTGCTTTATTTTGTGAGCAAAAAGTAACCAGACAGCTTTTTCCTCTGTAAGCGTTGTTTTCAGGGCGTCTGTTGGAAAAGAATCAACAGAGTTATCCACAGGCTGCACTACGTAATCTGGAGATTAGTGGCGCTCTGCCATTAGCAGAAGATTGCGTGGCGTCAATGGGCTTTCGCAGAACAGGCCCAGGCGTACGGCGTAGCCTTGCTCTTCCAGGAACAGTGCGCGGTCGAGTACCAGCCAGAGTTCCAGCGGGCGGCGGAACAAGCCGCGGAGCAGTTCCAGATTGCGTACCTGCGCCAGTCGTTGCCAGCCCGCGGTTTCCAATTCCGACCAATTCTGCTCGCCGACTGTGGATAACTCTTTGAGTGCGGCCAGGTCGCGGCAGTAGTCGGCGAAGGGTTTTTCGAGCCAGGCGCTGGGCAGCGAAGGGGTGGGCAGGTAGTCGTCGGTTTGCCGTAGACGGCGCTGCAGCAGGTCGAAGGCCAGGCGTCGGGCCATGGAGCTGTCGCGCTGGCGGCGCACCCGGGCGCCGGCGGTGACGGTTTCGCTCAGGGGCAGGGCGAGGTCGTCCAGCGATAGATGCAGGGTTGAAGCTTTGGCTGCGCAGGATAAAGCTTGGTAGCTCGCGGCGCTGATGCGGTTATAGCAGCAGGGGGCGATTGCCAGTTGCCGGCAGCCAGCGTGGCTGGCGAGTTGCATCAGGCGTACGTGGAGGTCGCCGCAGGCGTGGAGGGCGACCGGGGTGTGCTCGGCGCTCAGGCGGGCGGCGGCATCAGGCGCGAGGACGTCTTGTTGCAGGTGTTGGGCCGGCAGGTGGTGGTGCTGGCTGAGCTGCTGGCCGCTGGCGATCAGGGACGGGTCGTATTCCAGGCAGGTCAGGTGTTGGCCGGGTTGCAGCAGGCGGCGGCCAAGGTGGCCTTTGCCGGAACACCAGTCGAGCCAGTGGCTGGGCGATTGGGCGAAGTCCAGGCGGCTGGCGAAGGCTTCGATCTGTTGCCATTTTCGGCCTGGGACGCCGACGTTCAGGCGCTGATTGGCCGGGGGCAGGGCGCTGTCGGGGAGTGTTCCGACAGTGGTCAACGCCGCGGATTCGGCAGCCAGCGCGGGAAACGGCGCGGGGGCGGCGAGGTGTTCCGGGTGGTTGTGGCTGGCTTCGGCGTCGTCGAGGCTGCGTTGGCGTAACCAGGTGGCGAGTTCCGGGTGTTGGGTTTCCCACGGCAGATGCAGATGGGTGAAGGGGCGTGGGCGCCAGAGGTGTTGGTGCGCCGAGAGGAAGGTGTCCAGGGCCTTGAAGCGGGTTTGCAGGGTGGGGCCTTGGAGGATTGGGGGCATGCTGCGGGTTCCGGGGTGGCTGGGCTGGCCTCTTCGCGGGCAAGCTCCGCTCCCACAGGGGTTTTCAGTCGTACTTAAAACTCAGGTACGACTCAAATACATTGTGGGAGCGGAGCTTGCCCGCGAAGAGGCCCTTGAAGCCAGCAAAAATCCTAGGGGCTGGGCGCAGGGGATTTTAAGTCCCTTGCGCCAACCAAGTCACCGCCCCTGACAGGCATCCACCCGCATCCAACGCTCCACCTGCTTGAACGCCTGCACCAGCAGGAACGAGATCACCAGATAGAACACCCCCGCCGTGAAGAACATATCCACGGTCAGGTAGTTGCGGGCAATGATGGTCCGGGTCATGCCGGTCAGTTCCAGCAGTGTCACGGTACTCGCCAGCGAGCTGGCCTTGAGCATCAGGATCACTTCGTTGCTATACGCCGGCAAGCCGATCCGCGCCGCGCGCGGCAGGATGATGTAGATCATTGCCTTGGCCCGCGACATGCCCAGCGCCCGCGCCGCTTCGATCTCGCCCGGCGGAATGGCCTGGATCGCCCCCCGCAGGATTTCCGCGATATACGCAGTGGTGTGCAAGGTCATGGTTGCCGTCGCGCACCAGAACGGGTTGCGCAGATAAGGCCACATGAAACTGTCGCGAATCGCGTCGAACTGCGCCAGTCCGTAATACACCAGGAACAGTTGCACCAGCAGCGGCGTCCCGCGGAAAAAGAAGATATAGGCGTAGGGCAGGGATCGCACATACCAGAGCTTCGAAGCCCGGGCGATGCCCAGCGGCACCGCCAGGATCAATCCCAGCACCACGGCGATGCCCACCAGTTCCAGGGTCAGCACCGCGCCCTGATAGAACTTCGGCAGCCATTTGAAGATGACTTCCCATTCCATTATGTGGTCCTCACAAAACCGCGAGCGGCACGTTTTTCCAGGAAATGCATGCCGGTCATGGCCAGGACGGTCAGGCCCAGGTACATAAAGGCCGCCACCAGGTAAAAGGTGAACGGCAGCTTGCTGAACAGCACGGCGTTCTGCGCCTGACGCATGATTTCTTCCAGGCTGATCACCGAGACCAGCGCGGTGTCTTTCATCAGGATCATGAACAGGTTGCCCAGGCCCGGCAGGGCGATACGCCACATCTGCGGCATGATCAGCCGGGTGAAGATCCGCACCTTGGACATGCCCAGTGCAACCCCGGCCTCCCGGTGACCTTTGGGTATCGCCAGGATCGCGCCACGAAACACTTCCGTGGCGTAGGCGCCAAAGCACAGGCCCAGGGCGATCACCCCGGCGGCGAACGGGTTCAGGGCCAGTTCGGGGTTACCGAATGCTTCGCCCATTGCGCTCATCAGATTGACGCTGCCGTAGTACATCAGCAGCACCCAGAGCAGTTCCGGCACGCCACGGACCAGGGTCGAATAAGCACCCCCCAGCCATTGCAGCGGCTTATACGGTGAAGTCTTGGCCAAGGCGCCGAGCAGCCCGAGCAGCAGTCCCAGGCACAGGGCCGAGAGCGCAAGCTTGACGGTCATCAGCGCGCCGGCGGCGAGCGCCGGGCCGAATCCATAGAGGTCGATATTCATGGGCAGAGGCCGGCTTTACCAGGGACAGCCGACACCTTGCGTTGAGGTGCCGGCCATCGGGGCAGGTCAGAGGATGCTGAACGGGAAGTACTTGTCGTTGATCTTCTTGTAAGTACCGTCGGCGATGATTTCCTTCAGCGCGGCATTCAGCTTCTCACGCAGTTCGTTGTCCTTCTTGCGCACGGCGATACCGATCTTGTCGCTCTCTTCCACCGGGTTGCCCTTGAACTCGTAAGGCTTGCCGGCCTCGCTTTTCAGCCATTCATAGTTGACGTATTTGTCCGCCAGAATGGCGTCCAGGCGCCCGGCCTGCAGGTCGAGGTAGGCGTTTTCCTGGGTGTCGTAGAGCTTGATGGTGACGTCGTCGCCCAGGTGGTCTTCCAGCCAGCTACCGGCCAGGGTCGAACGCTGCGCGCCGATGATCTTGCCCTTGAGCGAGGCCTTGTCGGTCTTGAACTCGGCGTCTTTCTTGGCGGCGATGAATTGCAGCTTGTTGGAGTAGTACGGGTCGGTGAAGTCGACGGCCTGCTTGCGCTCTTCGGTGATCGACATGGAGGAGATCAGGAAGTCGAATTTTTTGGTCTGCAGGGCCGGAATGATCCCGTCCCAGTCGGACGTCACGACCGTGCACTCGACCTTCATCCTGGCGCACAGGGCGTCGCCGATGTCCTTGTCGAAGCCCACGACCTGGCCGCTGGCATCCTTGTTGTTGAACGGTGGGTAAGCGGCTTCGATACCCATTTTCAGGGTTTCGGCAAAGGCACTGGCGCTGAAGGCCATGGAGACGGCAGCGGCCAGGAGGAATTTTTTGTAGGTCTGCATACGTGTTGCTCCGTTAGCGGTTGCTGGACATGAATTGTTTGCAGCGCGCCGACAGCGGGTGGTCGAAAACCTGCTGCGGGGTTCCTTGTTCTTCCACCAGGCCCTGGTGCAGGAACACCACTTCACTGGAGACCTGGCGGGCAAAGCCCATTTCGTGGGTGACCAGCAGCATGGTGCGGCCTTCTTCGGCCAGGGCGCGGATCACGTTGAGGACTTCCTGGACCATTTCCGGGTCGAGGGCCGAGGTCGGTTCGTCGAACAGGATGACCTTGGGCTGCATGGCCAGGGTCCGGGCAATGGCCGCGCGCTGTTGCTGGCCACCGGACAGTTGCGACGGGTAGGCGTGGCGCTTGTCGGCGATGCCGACCTTGGCCAGCAGGCCTTCGGCCACGTCGATGGCCTCGGCCTTGCTCTGCCCGAGCACCCGCCGTGGCGCTTCGATGATGTTGTCGAGGATGCTCATGTGTGGCCAGAGGTTGAAGTTCTGGAACACAAAGCCGATTTCGCTGCGCAGGCGGTTGATCTGCTTGCCGTCGGCGGCCACCAGCTCGCCGTTTTTCGCAGCCTTGAGCTTGAGTTCCTCGCCATTGACCAGGATCTGGCCCTGGTGCGGGTTCTCCAGCAGGTTGATGCAACGCAGGAAGGTCGACTTGCCGGAACCGGAGGAACCCAGGATCGAGATCACATCACCGTCGCGGGCGGTCAGCGAGATACCCTTGAGCACCTCCAGCTCACCGTAGCGTTTGTGCAAGTTGCGGATTTCAAGCGCGGGCGTGGCCTCAGCCATGTGCGGTCCTCATTGTCTTCTGTCGTGCTCCTGCTATTGGCGGCCTTCCTGGCGAGCGCCAAGCTAGCATAGGGAAAAGCCGGTACAGGACGGATGGGTGACAGGTTGTCGCATCGGCACAGCAGTCTGTCGCCCCATCAACAACCGAACAGCTGTTTGATCTGTCGTCCTGACCCGGCAGTCGCTTAAAAAAAGGCGCGATGGTGCCAGCTTTGGCCAAGGGTGGGAAGGGTAACCCCGCTGAGTGGGCATAGGCTTGCCCCGAAATAGGGCGTTACGCTATTTATTGGGCGTTTCTGGTGCGATTCGAGCGTCTGAATTTGAGTGTCTCGGTAACATCTTGGCAAATAGCCATTAATCTCAACGGGTTACGATTTTACGGTGTGTCGGCTTGCAGGCCCCGGAAACCGGAGATATGTAACATTTTGGCGCAAATCTTGCGTAAAAAATAAAATACGCCCCCGTTGGATTCCTGCAACAAGGTCTCCCGATGTGTAGGGCGCGCTCTTCATTGCAAAGGTAACCTCAATGAGCAGTACGCATAATTCCAATAATTTGGAGCAGGGGCTCAAGTCGCGGCATGTGACCATGTTGTCGATCGCCGGGGTGATCGGTGCCGGGCTGTTTGTCGGTTCCGGGCACGCAATCGCCGAAGCCGGCCCTGCTGTGCTGATGGCCTACGCCGCGGCCGGGACCCTGGTGGTGCTGGTGATGCGCATGCTCGCCGAAATGGCCGTGGCCTCGCCGGATACCGGTTCGTTCTCGACTTACGCCGACCGTGCCATCGGGCACTGGGCCGGTTTCACCATCGGCTGGCTGTACTGGTGGTTCTGGGTGCTGGTGATCCCGCTGGAGGCCAACGCCGCCGCGACCATCCTGCATGCCTGGTTCCCCAATGTGGCGATCTGGGCCTTTACCCTGATCATTACCTTGTTGCTGACCGCGACCAACCTGTTCAGCGTGAAGAACTATGGCGAGTTCGAGTTCTGGTTCGCGCTGATCAAGGTGATCGCGATCATCGGCTTTATCGTGCTGGGTGTGCTGGCGATCTTTGGCCTGTTGCCGACCAGCCAGGTCAGCGGCGTGTCGCATCTGGTGGACACCGTGGGCTTTATGCCCCATGGCATGGGCGCGGTATTGGCCGCGATGCTGACCACCATGTTCTCGTTCATGGGCACGGAAATCGTCACCATTGCCGCGGCTGAATCGAAAGACCCGGGCAAGCAGATCTCCAAGGCCACCAACTCGGTGATCTGGCGGATCGGCTTGTTCTACCTGGTGTCGATCTTCATCGTTGTCGCGCTGGTGCCGTGGAATGACCCGAGCCTGGCGGCGGTCGGTTCCTATCAGGTGGTGTTGGATCGCATGGGCATTCCGAATGCCAAACTGATCGTTGACCTGGTGGTGTTGGTGGCGGTGACCAGTTGCCTGAACTCGGCGCTGTATACCGCTTCGCGGATGCTCTTCTCCCTAGGCAAGCGTGGTGATGCGCCAGCCGTGTCCAAACGCACCAATGACAGCGGCACGCCTTATTGGGCGGTGATGCTGTCGACGGCGGCAGCCTTCCTGGCGGTGTTCGCCAACTATGTTGCGCCGGCGGCGGTGTTCGAGTTCCTGTTGGCCAGTTCCGGTGCCATTGCGCTGCTGGTGTACCTGGTGATCGCGGTGTCGCAGCTGCGCATGCGTCGTCAGCGCATGGCCAAGGGCGAGAAGATCGACTTCAAGATGTGGCTGTTCCCGGGGCTGACCTGGGCGGTGATTGTGTTCATCGTGGCGGTGTTGGCCGTGATGCTGTGCCAGGAAGCCCATCGTGTCGAAATTCTCGCCACGGGCTTGCTCAGTGTGCTGGTGGTGGCCGCCGGGCTGCTGGTGGCTCGCCGTCGCCGACTTGAGAAAGCCGGGCGGGTGGTGTTGAACTAATAAGGGGCTGGTGGGGCGGTGGTGACGGAGCTGGCGTAGTTTGTCTGTGGGGTCTTTGGTGTTAGTCAGGGCCCCATCGCCAGCAAGCTGGCTCCTACAAGGGTTGTGTCATACACAAAACCTGCGTAGGACACCGGACTGTAGGAGCCAGCTTGCTGGCGATGGCCGTGAACAATAACGCGGGGCATCTGATCCCCCACGTTGCTAGCCGGCGGCTTTCTGTAGCGCCTGCGAGGCCGCCACATAATCGGCCTGGAAGGCCGGGCTCTCGATCCAGGCCAGGGCCGCTTCCTCAGTGGCCTCGGTGGACCACTGGCGGTACTCGATCAGTGCCGAAAGAATAAAGTCCGTCGCTTCTTCCTCTCCCTCCTGTTCCAGCACCAGCTCCAGCAGCGGGTCCCCCAGGAACACGCTGCACATGGCCAACTGGCTGCCATGCTCGGCATCACGCATTCTTTTGAACAGGTCCGTCAGGTCGACCGAGGCGAAGTCGATCCGGTCGTCGTCCACCGGCAGCGCCTCGACCGGCTCGCTGGCACGGCGGGTCCGGTTCTGCTTGGCCTTGGCTTTCGCCCGTTGCGCGCGTTTGTCTTGCTTGTTCTGGGATGCCATGGACTCGGGTGCTTTCACAAAGAGGTAAGCGGGCAATTATCCTCCGTGAGCCGCCGCAATTCCAATCTTCCCCGGCGTTCCCGCCCGCAGTGCGCCTTTCTCCAGCCAGTGCAGCGCAATCGGCCAGAGCTTTTCCTGGTATTGGCTACGAAAAAAGGCGAAATGCCCCACCTCTGACTCTTCGATATCTTCAGGCGCAATGCGCAGGTGAGTGCGGGCACTGGCGCTGAAGTAGGCCAGCAGCCGTTCGATGGCGGCGACCGTGCCGAATGGGTCGTCGGTCAGGCTGACTGCGAGGATTTGCGCCTTGACCCGGGAAAACGGCAGCGTGGCCAGTTGGCGTCCACTGGGGCGCTTTTCGTAGCGCGCGGTCGGGGTGCTCCAGTCGCGTACCACTCCGGCCGGGGTGTCCTCCAGCCAGCCGAGGCGCTTGCCGGGGAAGTAGCCGTAGAGGCCGGTCAGCAGCGGCATGACCAGGTGCCATTTGCCGAACATCTGCCAGCGGCTGGCGGGTGCATAGTCGCGCCAGTAGGCGAATTGCCCGCCGACGCTGACCACCCGGCGAATCAACGGGCCCGAGGCCGCCAGCCCGACCGCGCAGCCGCCGAAGCTGTGGGCAACGACATCGATGGGCTGGCCGGGGTGCTCGCGCGCCGCCCGTTGCAGCATGGCTTCGAAATCCAGCGCGCCCCAGTCGGTCCAGGACGCCTTGAGCCCGCGCAGCGTCGCCGGGCGCGATTCGCCGATGCCGCGATAGTCGTAGCTGATGACATCCATGCCGTTGGCAAACAGGTAGTCGGCAAAGCGCGCGTAATGGCGGCAGCGCACCGAAGTGGCGGCGTTGATGATCACCACGGGCCGCACGCGGCTGCCGTCGCCGTGGCGCCAGGCGAAACCGCCCAGCGCGAAGCCGTCGGCGGCCCGTTCGATGAACGGCTCGGCGCGCACTGCGTCGGGCGAGAGACAGGGTTGGCTGTTGATCGAGCTCATTGGACGGCTTCCTGGCATGGCATGTGTCTGATCCTTGAACGCTATTGGCGTCTCGATACAGTGCTTGCCGCTGGACAAATCGATGCCCGATACTGCCGTTGCTATCGGATCACGAGACGCTCACCTTCAGACGGCGGCTGTTTCAACAAGGGAATGCCATGTTCCAGATAGACCGCAACAGCAAGACGCTGCTGGTAGACCAGATCAGAAACGCGATCATTGCCCGTATTGAATCCTTTCAGTGGGTCCAGGGCGGGCGACTGCCGTCTGTCCGTGCGCTGGCCAAGCAGCTGGGCGTCAGCATCTTCACGGTGAGCAGTGCCTACGAGGACCTGGTGGCGCAGCACATCATCGAGTCGCGTCCGGGCGCGGGCTATTTCATCCTGGCCTGCCATTCGGTCGGCCCGCTCAAGGACATTGACACGCTGGTGCCGCCGTCCAGTGAGCACTCGAGTTTTATCTTCCGTGCACTGGATCCGACGCAATACGATATTCCCGTCAGTTCCGGCTACTTTCCCCCGGCCTGGCTGGCCGACGCGGTCCCGGCATCCGTGACCGGGCGGCTGATTCGTAACACACTTTCCTGCAGCACTCCAGCGCCGGCGGCCGGCAGCCCGGACCTGCGCGCGGTGATTGCGCGCAAATTGCGCGAAGTCCATATCAGCGTGTCCAGTAGCCAGATCGTGGTCACCATGGGTGCTACCCATGCGTTTTCCCTGCTGCGCAGCATCCTCCTGAGTCCCGGGGATTACCTGCTGGTGGAGGACCCCAGTTACCTGCTGCTGCAACTCAAGCTGATCAAGGATCGCGACTTCAAGATCATCACCGTGCCGCGCTTGGATGACGGTCCGGACCTGGCGGCGATGGAAGCGATGCTGATCAAGTATCGACCGAAACTGTTCCTGACCCAGACCCTGATCCACAACCCCACTGGCGGCAGTACGTCTCCGGAGAAGGGGTTCAAGCTGTTGTCGCTGGCCCGCCAGTATGATTTTCATATCATTGAGGACGATATTTTCGGAGCGCTGTCGTCGCGCCAGACACTTCGGCTCGCCAGCCTGGATGGCTGCGAAAGGATTTTCTATATCAGCGGTTTCAGCAAGGTACTGAGTCCGGCGCTGCGCCTGGGCTATGTGGCGGCGCCAGCGGCCTTTGTCGAGCGACTGGTCGAGCAGAAAATGTACAACTTGCTCAGCGGCTCGGCGATTGACGAAACCATCGTGACCCACACGCTGGAGTCCGGTCGTTATCAGCATCATCTGGATGTGCTGGGTCAGCGGGTCATGCAGGAGCGCTCAAGGGCGCGGGAGTGGCTGGGGGCTGTCGGTGTGGTGTTTGATGAGCGCGGCGCTGAAGGCTTGTTTCTCTGGGGGCGTCTGCCGGAGCAGGTGAATATCCCGAACCTGGTCGAACAGGCCCATCACGCCGGCATATTACTGGCACCAGGCGCCTTGTTCAGCAATACCGGCGAATATGACCAGTACATCCGCTTCAATGTCAGCCACTGCAATCATCCTGGGTTCAAGCGTTTTCTCCAGGCGCATATCGCGTCGGTGCTGCCCATCGAGCACGGTGCCTGAGGGCGTGGCGCGTGAGCTCAGGCGTTGGTCGTGCTGCGTAGGATCTGTCCGCCTGCCGCTTCGATTATCGAGCTGAGCTTTTCATATTGGGCTTCGGGGATGAAGGCGCCGAGGAAGACCGAGCCGAGGCTGCGCTGCCAGAGTTTGAAGTAGCGTTCCAGGCTCATGACTTCGCTCAGGTTCTGATAGGAGAAGATGGTGCCCTCAAGGATGATGACCTCATCGCTGTCCTGCAAATTCTGAATGCACAGCTCGTCATCCACTTCCGCGTTGTTGATGATCAGTCTGATGTTCTCGATCCAGTGCAGTGGCCTGCCGTCATGGCTCAGCCACACGGCGGGCTCGGCATAAAAGGATTTCAGTGCGGCTCCAGTGGTTTTCGTCGACATGGATGGCTCCAGTTCACTTTTTTTCGGCTTTGAACCGCAGGCATGTGCAGTCCAGCGTCCACTGGTTGTTGCTGTCCAGAAGCTCGGTGGACAGTTCGTCGCTCAGTTCATTCAAAAACCCATCTTGAGAGGCGCTGGGCAACAGTGCCAGGTAGCGGCCACCGAACATTTTTAGCCATTGGGCAATCGAACAATCCAGGCTCATCCCGCAACACGCCCCTTTGCTGCGGCTCACCGCTCTGACAAAAAGATGTCGTTGAGATTCTATTCAAGGATGAGAGCGGCTCGACCGCCGAACAGGGGCTCAGGTACGTTTGGACAGCCATACCAAGATGATGACAATAGCGCAGACCAATGGTGTCAGCCAGTTCCAGGCTTCCCCCATCAGCCAGATCGAGAAGCCGAAAGTGAAGAACGGTTGGAGCAACTGCAGCTGGCTGATTCGCTGGATACCGCCGAGTGCGAGGGCACGGTTCCAGGAAAAGAAGCCCAGCAGCGAATTGACCAGCGCCAGGAACAACAAGGCGGCGATACCGGTGCTCGGCAGGTGGGCGATGGTGTTGCTGTCGAAGAGCCACAGACTGGCCGGCAGCAGCACGGGCAGGCTGATGACCAGGGTCCAGCACATGACCTGCCAGCCTGGCAGTTCCTTGGACAGCGCGCCGCCCTGGGCATAGCCGAAGCCCGCCAGGGCGACAGCGCCGAGCAGGGCGAGGTCGCCGACGTAGATGTCGGAAACATTCGACTTCATCACCGTGTACGACATGACCACCAGGAAGCCCAGGCTGGAGATCGCCCAGAAGGCCTTGGACGGCCGGGTGCCGGTGATCAGGGTGCCGAAGATCGCCGTGGACAGCGGCAAGGCGGCCAGGACCACGCCGCCGTGGCTGACGGGCACGTACTGCATGCCCAGTGCGGTGAGGATCGGGAAACCGTAGACGATCCCGGTGGAGGTCAGCAGCATGCGCTTGATCTGTGAGCGGTTAGGAAACTTGGCGCGGCCAATGAGCAAAAAGGGAATCGCGGCGAAGGCCGCGATCACCGAACGGAAGATCCCGACCTGGACGGCGCTCAGATCGCCCGCGAGCATTTTTGCCGCGGGCAGGGTCATGGCAAAGGCCGCCACTGAGATCAGGCCCAGGAAATAGGCTTGCAGGTCTTGACTCTTGATCTCGGGAAGGCTTGCTACGTTGGCTTGCGTCATGCTGACGGCTCCTTTCGGTGCTGGGGAGGGATCCGGGGCTGGCTGGAGATCCGTGAAAATGCTCTTCAGAGCGTGCAGGCGTCATTGGCGCTGGCCTTCAACCACAGACGCAGCTCCGTCTTGAGGAGCTCGCCGTAGCTGTTTTTGAGCAGTAGGTTGCGCAGGTCTGTCGGGTAGATAGGCGCGTCGCCATAGATGATGGTCTTGATTCCCTTGCCGTCGTGGCCTTGGCGGCGGGCCTGCTCGACCATGCCGGTGAACATGGCGGGGGCCACGAACAAGGTGATATTGCCGAGCCCGCTGGTCAGCTCGAACAGCTCTTCGGCCTTGAAGTCGCGGGATTCCGGGACGATATGGCGAGCGGCCCGACGCACATGGATCAGGCTGTAGAGCCCGGCGCAGTGCGACATCGGTGCGGCATACACCACGGCCTCATTGGCGTCGAACGGATCGACATCGGGCGAACAGTCTTGCGACATGGCCGTCAAGTTGCCGTGGCTGAGCATCACTGCCTTGGCGTCGTCTGTGCTGCTGGCGGTGTAGAACAACCAGGCGAGGTCATCGGCGTGACGCGGATAGGGTGTGCCCGGTGACGAAGTTATTGAGGTGAGTGCGCCCATGTCCTCCCGATCCAGTTCGTGGCAGCCCAGGGGCAGTCTCTCGGGGGCGACAAAGGCGCCGTAGTTGGCGACTTGCTGCCGCCCCTCGAACAAGGCCGCACGCTTCGGCTGGCGAAGGCCGGCTGCGTCCAGCCAGTTGGCGATATTCATGTTTGGCTCCTGCGTGCCTGAAGGACAGGTGCAGACTAATCAGCCTGATGGGGTGAGTACCGGTACGGTTGGGAAGGCGTGCAACGAACTGTCTTGTTGGTCGACCATGACAGTTGCCGGGCGAGGGGATGGGAGCGTGGTGGTGCGAAGTGGAAGAGGCCAGTGGCGTTGCGCAAATCGGGCCGTGGGCAGGGCTGCAGGTGAAAAGGATGGGGAGGAAATTCAGGCAACAAAAAACCCGCACTAGGCGGGTTTCTTGTGGGCTTTCAGATGATGCTGACACCACCTGAAACTAATTAGTGGTGCCCAGAGACGGAATCGAACCGCCGACACGGGGATTTTCAATCCCCTGCTCTACCGACTGAGCTATCTGGGCAACGGGGCGCATTAAACGGGTTTTTCGAGGGGTCGTCAAGCACGATTTCAAAAAATATTTAATTATTACCGTCGCTTACGACCCAAAGCTGTTCCAGCCCTGATTATTCGGCCGGCGGCACGTAGCCTTCGGCCTTGGCGTATTCCTCGCCGGAAAAGAACTTGTCCATCTCGCCCTGGATGTATTTGCGGTCTTCGCCGTTCATCATGTTCAGGCGTTTTTCGTTGATCAGCAGGGTCTGGTGCTTCAACCAGTCGCCCCAGGCTTTCTGCGAAATATGTTCGAAAATATCCAGGCCCTTGGCACCCGGGTACGGAGGGCGCTCAAGGCCGGGCAGTTCTTCGTGGTACTTGCGGCACATTACGGTGCGGGTCATGACGACTCTCCTGCATTCAAAACGTCGGCTGCCCGTTTGAGCAGCTTTTTCACCGGGGCGGCAAGGCCCAGGCGCGGCGGGGTGGCGAGGTTATACCAGAGCCAGTCGGCCTCGGCCACGTGATGGGCGCTCGCCTCGACCTGCACCAGCCACGGCTCGATGGCCAACTGGAAGTGGCTGAAGGTGTGGGTCAGGTTCGGCAGCGCCTGTTGTGCCCCCAGTTCCAACGAGTGCTGCGCCGCCAGGTGCGGCAGGTCGTCGAGGTCGTCCAGCTCCGGCAGGCTCCATAAACCGCCCCAGAGGCCGCTGGAAGGGCGACGGTAAAGCAGAATGGCGCCCTCGCGGTTGGCGAGCAGCGGCATCAGGGTGCGCTTCTGCGGCACGCTCTTGCGCGGCTTGGGAATCGGGTAGCGGGTTTCCAGGCCGAGCAGGTGTGCTTCGCAGCCGACTTTCAGCGGGCACAGCAGGCAGCTGGGCTTGCTGCGGGTGCACAGGGTCGCGCCCAGGTCCATCATCGCCTGGGTGTAATGGTTCACCCGGGTGGCGGGGGTAAAACGCTCGGCGTTGGCCCAGAGCTGCCTGGCCACCTTGGGTTCGCCCGGGTAGCCCTCCTGGGCGGTGTAGCGCGCCAGCACGCGCTTGACGTTGCCGTCGAGGATCGCCGCGCGCAGGCCCATGCTGATGCTGGCGATGGCGCCGGCGGTGGACAGACCGATGCCCGGCAGCTCGGTGAGTTGCTCGACGTCGCGGGGAAACTCGCCGCCATGCTCGGCAACGACGATCTTCGCGGTCTTCTGCAGGTTGCGCGCCCGGGTGTAGTAACCCAGGCCCGTCCACAGGTGCAGCACTTCATCTTCCGGCGCGGCGGCCAGGGCTTCCACCGTCGGCAGCGAGTCCATGAAACGGTCGAAGTAGTTCAGCACGGTGCTGACCTGGGTCTGCTGCAACATGATCTCCGACACCCACACCCGATACGGCGTGATGCCCTGCTGCCAGGGCAGGTCGTGGCGGCCGTGGCGGTCGTACCAATCCAGCACGGCGCTGGAAAACTGCTCGGCTCTCATCGCTTGAACAGCCCCTTGAGTGCGTCCTTGAGTTCGGGACTGACCTTGTCGCCAAGCTTTTCTTCAAGCTTGTCGTTCAGTTTGTTGCCGGCCAGGCGCGCGGCGACCTGGCCGAGGCCGTCCTTGTCGATACGGCAGGCCTTGGCGCCCAGCTCCAGCGGGCCACGGCAGCGCAGTGGCCATTCGATCCCGGCGAAGCGTTCGTTGACCTGGCAGGCCGGGTCCGGCATGTCGCTCTTGTCGCCTTCGACGATGATGCCGATGCGGTAGTCCATGCCCAGCACGCGCAGGTCGATATCGCCGTTGCCGTTGACGCTCAGGCCCGGGATATTGACTTTCAGGTCCGGGTTGTTGGCCACGCCGTTGTGCAGGCTCAGGCTGCCCTTGAGGTCCTGGAACGGTGTGTCCTTGCCCCGCGGTTCGCTGCTCAGGGTCTTGCGATTGAGGGTGGCGATGCCGGTGCACAGTTGCTGTTCGAGGTTGGCGTTGAGCAGCAGTCCGTCGTTGAGGGTGAAGCTGGCCGTGCCGTTGAGGCTGTCGATCAGGGCTTTCTGGCTGTTGCCGGTGGCGGTCAGGTCGCTGCTGAGGGTCAGGGCGCCCTTGACCGGCGGTTTCTGTCCCTGGGCTTGCAGGATGCGTTCGACCGGCACCCGGTTCAGCCGCGGTTGCAGGCTCAGGCGTGGCACGTCGGGGCGCACGTCGAGACTGCCCTTGGCGCTGAAGCTGCCGCCGTAGAGCTCGCCGCGCAGGTCGTTGAGGGTCAGCACGCCACCCAGGCCGGTGACCTTGAGGGCGGCGTTGTTGATCGGCAGCTTCTTCAGGGTCAGTTGGTCGAAGCCGAGATCGGCGTCGATGTCGAGGCTGCGCAGGCGTTCGATGGGCAGCAGCTTGTCGCTGCTCCAGGCGCCCTTGGTCGGGGATTCCGGCAATGGCGAGCTACTGGCGATGGCGTTGGCTTCGCTGTTCATCACGTCGGCCTGGCGGACTTTCGAGGCGCTGTCGGCGTCGGCCGATTTCGGCGGCAGGTAGTGGTCGGCGTCGAACGTGTCGCCCTTGAGTTGCACGCGCAGGGATTGCTTGGCGAAATCCTCGATGGCGACGCGGCCAGTGAAGTTGCTGTCATCGAGCTTCAGGTTGAGGCCGTCCAGTACCAGGCTGGTGGGCGTGCCGGTGAGGTGGGTGATCAACTCGACTTTGCTCAGGCTGCCGTCGGCCACGCTCGGCAGGGGCTGGCCGATGCTGTCGAGAAACTTCATCAGGTCCAGCTGGGCAATCGACAGCGTCCCGTTGAGTTGTGGGGTCTTGTTCAGGTCGTTGGCCTTCAGCTCGCCGAGGGCGCGCAGTTGGTTGGCCGACAACTTCAGGCTGGTCCATTCGGCGACGTTCGCCGCCATGTCCACCAGCAACTGGCCCTGGGCAGAGAAAGTCAGCGATTTGCCTTGCAACGGATCACCCGACAGTTCGCCACCGAGGCGCATGTCTTCGAACTGGTAGCGCTTGAGCACACGGTCGAAACGCAGGTTGCCGCTGAGTTCGGTGCGGGCCCGCAGGACCGGCTGGTTGGTGCCGAAGAAGGCGGTGAACTTGACTGGGATTTCCTTGCCATCATGCACCGCGCCGGTGCTCAGCTGGATGCTTTCCGAGGTGATCTGGCGGCCGGTCTTTTCATCATTGAACTCGATCCGGGCGTTGTTGACGGTCAGGCTGTCGATGTCCAGGCGGATGGGTTGCGAGGGTTTTTCTTCCGCCTCTGCAATGGCCGGTTCGGCGGCCTTGGCGGTCTGCGCGGTGATGCTGGCGCCAGGGGCCGGGTGGCCGATGTCCTGCCAGTTGCCGTGGCCGTCCTTGTCGCGGTTGAGCCGCAGGTTCAGGCCTTCGACACGGACATCGCTCATCTGCACTTCACGGCGCAGCAGCGGCAGTACGCGTACCGACAGGCCGAGCATCTGCAGATCGGCAAACGGCTGGGTCGGGGTGGCCAGGGTCGCCACGCTGGCATCGTGCAGCTCCAGGCCCAGCCAGGGGAAAAGGCTCCAACCGATGTCGCCATTGAGGGTCAGCTCAATGTGGGCCTTGTCGCGGGCAATCTGGCGAATCTCGTTTTTATAGTCGTTGGGATTGAACAGGTGGGTCAGGGCAAAGCCTGCCGCCACGATGATCAGCAACAAGCCGAGAAGCCCCAGACCCAGGATTTTGCCGAACGCTTTCATGGGCGAATCCTTGTAGTCAGTGGAATTTGAAATTTAGCTCGCGAGTATAGCGTCACGGCGCTGGCGGCAGGACACGGATGCTCCTTACAGCGGGTCCAGGGCAATCTGCAGCTTGGCCGCCAGCGCCTGGGCCTCGAGATGCCCGGCGGGCGCCTGGAGTCGCAGCTGCGCTCCTGACAGTCTGGCCATTCGTGAGGCTTCTGCCACTAGTCGTTCGGCTACCCCGCGGCGCCTGGTGACTTTTCTGACGCAAAGTTGGGATAAAAGCCAGAAGTCCGCGTGCCGTTCCAGGCGCGCCGCGCCCAGCAGGCGGTCGTTGAAGCGTCCGGCGATGAGGCTGCCGTCGGCCAGGGCGGTTTCGATCAGTTGCTGGCCGTCGGCTTGCGGCGCGAAGAGCCAGGGCGGGGCGTCCTGGTAGATCTTCTGCAGGTCCTGCTGGTCCTGGTAGGTGGCTTCGGTGAGGGACTCGACAACGATGGGCATAAAATCCTCGAATGTCCGGGAAGGGCTTTTTGTAGGAGCGAGCTTGCTCGCGATGGTAGTCCAGGCACCGCGGGGTATCAGGCGCCCCGCGTTATCGTTGACGTCCATCGCGAGCAAGCTCGCTCCTACAGGGGTCGGGGGGATGTCAAAAACAGGGCCGTTGCATTACATAACGAGCGTATCAGTCTGGTTGTTCTGTCATGGGTAAATGGTAACCTTTCCCGGTCCGCCCGTCCTTCTGCGACTGATTGTCGCGTAACCAGCATCACCCGATAACACGGCCAAGCCTGCGTGCACCAAGGCCGGGAGTGATGTGTGGCCGGCGGACCATTATTCCAATTGGGGGAGACACTTCATGAGCAGCAGCATTACGGCGGACACTTATGCCGTCGAGCCCGCGTTCCTGTCAAAGGAGCGCATCATCGCCAAGCCCGGTTTCAACCGCTGGCTGGTTCCACCGGCCGCCCTGGCCATCCACCTGTGCATCGGCATGGCTTACGGCTTCTCTGTGTTCTGGTTGCCGCTGTCCAAGGCACTGGGCATCACCGCGCCGGTCGCCTGCGCGCCGGACATGAGCTTTATCGCACAGGTGTTCTCGTCGCAGTGTGATTGGCCGATCTCGATGCTCGGCTGGATCTACACCCTGTTCTTCATCTTCCTCGGCTGCTCGGCGGCGATCTGGGGTGGCTGGCTGGAACATGCCGGGCCGCGCAAGGCTGGTGTGGTGTCTGCGCTGTGCTGGTGTGGTGGCCTGCTGATTTCGGCGCTGGGGGTCTATACCCATCAGATCTGGCTGATGTGGATCGGTTCCGGGGTGATCGGCGGTATCGGTCTGGGCCTGGGTTATATCTCGCCGGTGTCGACCCTGATCAAGTGGTTCCCGGACAAGCGCGGCATGGCCACCGGCATGGCGATCATGGGTTTCGGCGGCGGGGCGATGGTCGGTGCACCGCTGGCGGCGGCCTTGATGGGTCATTTCGCTTCGCCTGCCAGCGTCGGCGTGTGGCAGAGCTTTGCGGTGATGGCGGCGATCTACTTCGTCTTCATGATCGGCGGCGCCTTGTCGTACCGCGTGCCCCCCACTGGTTGGAAGCCCGAGGGCTGGACCGCGCCGGTGAAGAAGGCCAGCAATGCGATGATCACCCACCGTCACGTGCATGTGAACGTGGCCTGGAAGACCCCGCAGTTCCGTCTGGTGTGGCTGGTGCTGTGCCTGAACGTCTCCGCCGGTATCGGCATCCTCGGCATGGCCTCGCCACTGCTGCAGGAAGTCTTCGCCGGTAAACTGCTCGGCAACGGCCTGACCTTCAGTCAGCTGGACGCCGCGCAACTGGGCCAGATCGCCGCGATCGCCGCCGGTTTCACCGGTTTGCTCAGCCTGTTCAACATCGGCGGTCGGTTCTTCTGGGCCTCGTTCTCGGACTATATCGGCCGCAAGGCGACCTACTTCGTGTTCTTCGCCCTGGGTTTCGCGCTCTATGCGGCGGTACCGAGCCTCGGTCACCTGGGCAGCATCGCGCTGTTCGTGGCGGCGTTCTGCGTGGTCCTGTCGATGTACGGCGGTGGTTTCGCCACGGTGCCGGCCTACCTGGCGGACCTGTTCGGTACGCAGATGGTCGGTGCGATCCACGGTCGCCTGCTGACCGCCTGGGCCGCCGCCGGCGTGCTGGGGCCGGTGCTGGTGAACTACCTGCGTGAGTATCAGCTGAGCCTCGGCGTCGAGCGCGCCGCGGCCTACGACATCACCTTGTACATCCTCGCCGGCCTGCTGGTGCTGGGTTTTATCTGCAACCTGCTGGTGCGTCCGGTGGCCGACAAGTACTTTATGAGCGACGCCGAACTGGCTGTCGAGCAGGCGCTGGGCCATGACAAGGGCGCCGACAGCCGGACCGTGCTGGAGTGGAAGGCCGCTGCGGGCAGCAAGCCGCTGGCGATTGCCGCCTGGCTGGTAGTGGGCATTCCGTTGGTGTGGGGCGTGTGGGTCACCCTGCAGAAGACGGCGGTGCTGTTCCACTAAAACCCTGTCCTCACCCTGTAGGCGCGAGCCTGCTCGCGATGGTAGTCGAGGCACGGCGGGGTATCTGATACCCCACGTCATCGTTGACGCCCATCGCGAGCAAGCTCGCTCCTACAGGTCCTGACAGGTATATCCCCGACCCGCTGGATTCAGCCCGTCCGGGAGTTCACCTTGTGTGTTTCGGTTTGCCGCCCGCGCCCCTATAATGGTTGCCTTTTTCGCCCAATGATTTTGCGGAGCTGGTGATGGCCGAACGTAAGGCGTCCGTCGAGCGCGACACTCTGGAAACCCAGATCAAAGCCTCGATCAACCTGGATGGCACCGGAAAGGCCCGATTCAATATCGGTGTGCCTTTTCTTGAACACATGCTCGACCAGATCGCCCGTCACGGGCTGATCGACCTGGATATCGAGTGCAAGGGCGACCTGCATATCGACGACCACCACACCGTGGAAGATGTCGGTATCACTCTGGGCCAGGCCTTCGCCAAAGCCATCGGCGACAAAAAAGGCATCCGTCGCTACGGCCACGCCTATGTCCCGCTGGATGAAGCGCTGTCGCGGGTGGTCATCGACTTCTCCGGCCGTCCTGGCCTGCAGATGCACGTGCCCTACACCCGTGCCACCGTCGGCGGCTTCGACGTCGACCTGTTCCAGGAATTTTTCCAGGGCTTCGTCAACCACGCGCTGGTCAGCCTGCACATCGACAATCTGCGTGGCAGCAACACCCACCACCAGATCGAAACCGTGTTCAAGGCCTTCGGTCGTGCCCTGCGCATGGCGGTCGAACTGGATGAGCGCATGGCCGGGCAAATGCCCTCGACCAAGGGCGTCCTGTAATGCAGACGGTCGCGGTTATCGATTACGGCATGGGTAACCTGCACTCGGTGGCCAAGGCCCTCGAGCACGTGGGGGCCGGCAAGGTGCTGATCACCAGCGATGCGGCGGTGATCCGCGAAGCCGACCGGGTGGTCTTCCCGGGTGTCGGCGCGATTCGCGACTGCATGGCCGAGATCCGCCGCCTGGGCTTCGATGCGCTGGTGCGTGAAGTCAGCCAGGATCGTCCCTTCCTCGGCATCTGCGTCGGCATGCAGGCTTTGCTCGAACACAGCGAAGAGAACGCCGGCGTCGACTGCATCGGCCTGTTTCCCGGCCAGGTGAAGCTCTTCGCCAAGGACCAGCACGAGGACGGCGAGCACCTGAAGGTCCCGCACATGGGCTGGAACGAAGTGACACAGGTGGTGGATCACCCGCTGTGGCACAACATTCCGGACCTGGCGCGTTTCTACTTCGTGCACAGCTACTACATCGCCGCCGGCAACCCGCGGCAGGTGGTGGGTAGCGGGCACTACGGCGTCGACTTCGCCGCGGCGCTGGCCGAGGGTTCGCGCTTCGCGGTGCAGTTCCACCCGGAGAAAAGCCATACCCACGGCCTGCAATTGCTGCAGAACTTCGCCGCCTGGGATGGGCGCTGGTAAATGGCCGCGAAGAAGATCAAGCCGCCGATCCTGACCCTCGCTCCCGAACAGGAGAACGAGGCCAATCAGAAGATCAAGCGCTTCATGGAAGATCGCTTCGAACTGAACCTGGGTTCGTTCGAAGCGGCGGAAATCCTCGACCTGTTTACCCGTGAAATTGCTCCGCACTATTACAACAGGGCGATTTTCGATGTGCAGACGCACCTTAAAGAAAGGTTCGAGAGCATCGAAAGCGACCTGTGGGCGCTCGAGAAAAACTGATTTCCGAGTGAAGCTGAAAAAACGACTTTAAGGTTTTCCAGATGCTGATTATCCCCGCTATCGATCTCAAGGACGGTGCCTGCGTACGTCTGCGCCAGGGCCGCATGGAAGATTCCACGGTGTTCTCCGATGACCCGGTGAGCATGGCTGCCAAGTGGGTGGAGGGCGGCTGCCGCCGTCTGCATCTGGTCGACCTGAACGGCGCGTTCGAAGGCCAGCCGGTCAACGGCGAGGTGGTCACTGCCATCGCCAAGCGTTATCCGCACCTGCCGATTCAGATCGGCGGCGGTATCCGCTCCCTGGAAACCATCGAGCACTACGTCAAGGCTGGCGTGAGCTACGTGATCATCGGCACCAAGGCGGTGAAAGACCCGGCGTTCGTTGCTGAAGCCTGCCGTGCGTTCCCGGGCAAGGTCATCGTCGGCCTGGATGCCAAGGACGGTTTTGTCGCCACCGACGGCTGGGCTGAAATCAGCACCGTGCAAGTGATCGACCTGGCCAAGCAATTCGAAGCCGACGGCGTGTCCGCCATCGTTTATACCGATATCGCCAAAGATGGCATGATGCAGGGCTGCAACGTGCCCTTCACCGCCGCCCTGGCCGCGGCCACCCGGATCCCGGTGATCGCTTCCGGTGGTATCCACAACCTGGGCGATATCAAGGCCCTGCTGGACGCCAAGGCGCCGGGCATCATCGGCGCGATTACCGGTCGGGCGATCTACGAAGGCACCCTCGATGTCGCCGAGGCGCAAGCCTTCTGCGATTCGTACCAAGGCTGAGGACTCACCATGGCGCTGGCCAAACGCATCATCCCTTGCCTGGACGTCGACAACGGTCGCGTGGTCAAGGGCGTCAAGTTCGAGAACATCCGCGATGCCGGTGACCCGGTGGAAATTGCCCGGCGTTACGACGAGCAGGGTGCGGACGAGATCACTTTTCTCGACATCACCGCCAGCGTCGATGGCCGTGACACCACGCTGCATACCGTCGAGCGCATGGCCAGCCAGGTGTTTATCCCACTGACGGTTGGTGGCGGCGTGCGTACCGTGCAGGACATCCGCAACCTGCTCAATGCCGGGGCCGACAAGGTCTCGATCAACACCGCGGCGGTGTTCAACCCCGAGTTCGTCGGTGAAGCGGCGCAGCATTTCGGCTCGCAGTGCATCGTTGTCGCTATCGACGCGAAGAAGGTTTCGCTGCCAGGCGAAACCCCACGCTGGGAGATCTTCACCCACGGCGGGCGCAAGCCCACCGGGCTCGATGCGGTGGAGTGGGCGAAAAAAATGGAAGGCCTCGGTGCCGGTGAAATCCTGCTGACCAGCATGGACCAGGACGGCATGAAAAACGGCTTCGACCTCGGCGTCACCCGCGCCATCAGTGATGCCCTGGGCATTCCGGTGATTGCCTCGGGGGGCGTCGGTAATCTCCAGCACCTGGCCGACGGGATTCTTGAAGGCCACGCCAGCGCGGTGCTGGCGGCGAGCATCTTCCACTTCGGCGAGTACACCGTGCCGGAAGCCAAGGCCTATATGGCCGCGCGCGGTATTGTGGTGCGCTGAGGGCAACAGGCCACTGGACAGCATGGCGGCCTCAAGTCACTCTTGAGGCCGCCATGGATTCCGGTTGCCTACTATGTCTAAACGCTTTTTCCTTGCACTGTTTTGCCTGATCGGGCTGTTGTCGGGCACGGCGGGTGCGGCGGACGCAGCCGATGACGGCATTGTCCTGCTGACGGAGAACTTCCCGCCCTACAACATGGCGAAAAACGGCAAGAACTTCGCCAAGGACGAGAACATCGAAGGCATCGCCGCCGATATTGTGCGCGAGACCTTCAAACGTGCCGGTATTCCCTACAGCCTGACCCTGCGATTCCCCTGGGAGCGGATCTACAAACTCGCCCTGGAAAAGCCCGGCTACGGGGTGTTCGTCATGGCCCGGCTGCCGGAGCGCGAGAGGCTGTTCAAGTGGGTCGGCCCGATTGGTCCTGACGATTGGGTGCTGCTGGGCAAAGCGGGTAGCCCGATCGCCTTGTCGAGCCTGGAGCAGGCTCACCGCTACCGGATCGGCGCCTACAAGGGCGACGCTATCGGCCAATACCTGACGCAGCACGGGTTCAACCCGGTGCTGGCCCTGCGTGACCAGGATAACGCGAAGAAGCTGGTCGACGGCCAGATCGACCTGTGGGCCTCGGGCGATCCCGCCGGACGCTACCTGGCCCGGCAGGAGGGTGTGGCCGGGCTCAAGACGATCTTGCGCTTCAACAGTGCCTCCCTTTACCTGGCCCTCAACAAAGAGGTGCCCGATACAGTCGTTGCCAGGTTGCAGTCGGCGCTCGATCAGTTGCGCCGTGAAGGCGCGGTGGATCTGGCTTTCGGTCGCTACCTGTAAGGACGATCAGCGCGGCCTGAGGATATCGGTCCTGACCGGCGAGACTTGGTTGGCCTGGTCGTAGGAGCGTGTGCACAGCTTGATCGGCTCCCGGTACACCGAGAACAGCTCCTTGTATTGCCCGTTGGGCAGTTCGTCGATGCGGACTTTGATCGTCTTCGTTGCTATTTCGATGATGGGCGGAACGTTAGGGTCGGTGGGCAGCAAGATATCTTCTTCTTCCGCTTCCAGCGGCGGAGGAATTTCCTGGAAACCGGTGTCGCTGTCGCAGTCAGTCGAGTGGGCGGGCCCGTACTTGTATTCATAGCGGGCATAGAACGGTGGGTAGTGCTGCCAGGTCACTGCGTAGGTTCCCAGCAGTGTTCTGTCCAGGGCGATGCTCATGTCTGGCGATCTCGCCGGTCCCGGCTCCGCCAGTTCGACGGCCAGGGTCAGGGCTCCTTTCATCTGCGCCGGGGTATGTTGCTGCGTTTGGGTTTCCGTCCCCAGGATGCAGAGCATCTGGATACCGGTTTGCGGGCCGATGGGCAGGTCGATCGTGGCGTTGTTACTGGGCGTGGTGGGGCCATAGCCTGTCGGGTCTTCGCAATCGGTCGCCCGGCGCGCGGTCTTGAACCGGTAGAAAGGCGTACTGAGGGTGAGCGGGGCTTTCCAGTTGGGGATAATGTCGCTATTGCCGTTGGGGCGCGCGACAAAGTACTGCTGGATCGGCTGTGGGTTTTCAAAGCTGATCGAGGTGGTCGGATACAGGTCGCACTTTTGCCGGTCGGCCGTCAGGCGGCCATCGGCAAAGCAGTGGTTCAGAAAGACCAGTGAGCTTCCGTAGTTGGTGCCGGGTTGCCAGTCGGGTTGTCCTTTGGTGATCTCGCAAGGTGATCCCTCCAGGCACTGTTTCTCTTCGCGCGTGTCATGGGTGGTGGTGGCGATAATGCCGAACAGTTCGCCGGTCGCCCTGTTCAGCAAAGGGCCGCCGAAGCTGCCCGCGGTGATGCCGCGGCAACGGTTTTTCATGGTCGAGCGCCAGACCCAGGGCTGTTCGAGGATCTCCACGCTGGCCAGGTGTGTGCAGGCGGACACCTGCAGCGTCGCCCATTCGGGTACGCCAAGCGCCAATATATCGCTCCGTGGACGAGGTTCGACGGCAGCCAGTTTCAGCGGCTCGATACCCTCGGCGAGCAATTCGGCCAAGGGCTTTTCAAGCTCGATAATGGCCAGGTCGATGCCGGTGCTGCTGCTCCAGGCCAGGGTTTTGAGTCGATAGAGTTGGAGTTGCTCAATGCTGTCGGCGAAGTAGTTGAACGCGACCGTGCCCGTAATGGGCAAGTCTTTCTGGACCTCACGGTTGTCTTTGTGCAGGCAGCGGTTGCTGGTGACGATATAGGCGGGCGCATCGGCACGGATGTTTGGCGTGCGAGTGTCGAGAAGGCTGGCGGTGCAGAGTGCCTGGCTCTGGTTCTTGATCCGGCCGATGCCACTCCATTGCTTGAAGCGGCCGTCGAAGTTGCTGACGAGGCCGGGGGGCGCCATACCTTGTGCGCTGCGGGTGTCGACCTGGGCGTGGAGGTTGAAGGGCAGGAACAGTAGCGTGAGGTACAGGGTATTTTTCTGTGTGTGTTTCATGTCGGCTCAGTCAAGTTCGTGAGTCCTGAACTTACTGGCGCCGTTGGAGCGGGTGTGTATGGATAGATATCAGCGATAAACGCCTTGCTTGCCGTGGGCCTCGCTCGCCTGGTTGCCGCGTAGGGCGATCATCGATTTGATATCGATCCAGTCGATGCCCTGCTCCTTGAGCTTGGGCAGCTCGCGTTCGAGGACCGCCAGGGTCTGCGGGTACGGGTGGCCGATCACCACCGCCGAGCCGTGCTTGCGCGCCAGCCTGATCGCCTCTTCCAGTTGCGCGGTAATCGCCGGCTCGGTGCGTTCATTATCGAGGAATACATCCCGCGACACGCTGGCCAGGCCGATCTTCTGTGCTTCGGCCGCGGCGACGGTCTTGGCGCTGGTGCGGCTGTCGACGAAAAACTTGTTGCGCCGCTGCAATTCGCCCATCAGCCAGGCCATGGCCACTGGTTCGGCGGTCATGCGGCTGCCTTCGTGATTGTTGATCCCGCTGGTAAAGGGCACGGCCTTGAAGGCGGCGGCCAGGCGCGTTTTCAATTCATCGAGGGGCAGTTCGGGATGCCAGGCGAAAGGGCCGGTGGCCGGGTCCATGGGCATGTGCAGCATGATGATCTTGCCGGCGGCATGGGCCTCGCGGGCCAGTTCGGCGGCATGCGGGGTGTCGGGCATGATCGATGGGGTGACCGGCCCGGGCAGGGCCAGCACCCGACGGTCCCGGGGCAAGTTCTGCCCCAGGTCATCGATAATCAGGCTGAGGTAGGCTTTGGCGGGAACCGGCGGTTCGACCGGCGTTGCCTGGGCAACGCCGATCCAACAGCAGGTCAGGAGCAGCAGCCAGCAGCGCACCTCAGTTGCCGCGCGTCACGCTCAGGCCCTTGAGCAGGCTCAGCGCCTGGCCCAACTGGTAGTCGTCATCCTGCAGGCGCGGCTTGGCCTTGGTCGCCTTGACGCTCGGTTTGTCCGCGCCGCCGTTGCCGTTGCCCAGGTGACCCTGCAGATCGGCTTCCTTGAAGGTGTCGTCGTCCTGGGCGCCGGTGACCTTGGCCTGGCGCACTTCGACGTCGGGGATGATGCCCTGGGCCTGGATCGAGCGACCGTTGGGGGTGTAGTACAGCGCGGTGGTGATCTTCAGCGCGCGATCATTGCTCAGCGGCAGCACGGTCTGTACCGAGCCCTTGCCGAAGCTGGTGGTACCCATCAGCACGGCGCGTTTCTGGTCCTGCAGGGCGCCGGCGACGATTTCCGAAGCCGAGGCGCTGCCGCCGTTGATCAGGACCACCATCGGCACCGCTTCGCTTTCGTCGTGGCCGGTGGCCGAGAAGCGCAGTTCGGAGTTGGCGATCCGGCCCTTGGTGTAGACGATCAGGCCCTTGGTGATGAAGTGGTCGACCACTTCCACCGCGGCCTGCAACACGCCACCGGGGTTGTTGCGCAGGTCGAGGACGATGCCGTTGAGCTTCTTGCCGTTTTCCTTGCGCAGGGCCGTCAAGGCCTTGGAGACCTCTTCGCCGGTCTTGACCTGGAACTGGGTGATGCGGATATAGCCGTAGCCGTTTTCCAGCAACTGGCTGCGCACGCTCTTGGTGCGGATGATCGCCCGGGTCAGGGTCACATCGAACGGTGCACCGCCGCCGCGCACCAGGGTCAGGGTGATCTTCTGGCCGACCTTGCCGCGCATCTTGTCGACGGCTTCGGTCATGGTCTGGCCGCGGGTCGGCTGGCCGTTGATCTTGACGATCAGGTCGCCGGCCTGCACGCCGGCCTTGGACGCCGGGGTATCGTCGATCGGCGAGACCACCTTGACGAAGTTGTCTTCCATGCCGACTTCGATACCCAGGCCGCCGAATTCGCCGCTGGTGTCTTCCTGCAGCTGGGCGAAATCGTCCGGCCCGAGGTAGGCGGAGTGCGGGTCGAGGTTGCTGAGCATGCCCTTGATGGCATTCTCCAGCAGGGTCTTGTCGTCCACCGGTTCGACATAGGCGGCCTTGATCCGGTCCATGACCTCGGCAAAGGTGCGCAGCTCGTCGAGCGGCAGCGGGGCCTTGGCGGTGACGGCCGGAGCGGCGGCCGGCGCGGGCTGGGCAGGTTGCGCAGCGAACGCGTGGGGCGCACCGATCACCAGTGCGATCGTCAGGGCCAGCGAGGTGAGGCGGGACAAATGCAACATGTCGAACGAACTCCTGATTAAGAGGCGGGCCTATCCTTGGGCGCGGCACCATTGGGCCGGATCACTCGGGTGACCCTGCTGACGTATAGCGAAATACAGTGCGGGTGCGTCCTGACCGCCACTGTTGCCTACAGTAGAGATCGACTCACCGGCTTTTACCACATCGCCCGCGGACTTGAGCAGCGTCTGGTTGTGCCCGTAGAGGCTCAGGTAACCATTGCCGTGGTCCAGAATGACCAGCAGACCGGCGCCCCGTAACCAATCGGCGAACACCACGCGGCCACCGTGCACGGCGTGCACCTGGCTACCGGCGGCGGCGCTGATCATCACCCCGTCCCACTTGGTCCGGGCGTCATCGCCACGGGTTTCACCAAAGCGCGCAAGCAATCGACCATCAACCGGCCATGGAAGTTTGCCGCGCGCTGAAGCAAAAGGGCCGCCGAAGGATTCTCCCGCGCTCGAGACCAGGGCTCCAGGCGTGGTTTTACGCGGAGGGCGTGGGCTGTCGTCGTTGGCGAGCGCAGCCTCACGCTGGCGCTTTTTTTCGGCTTCCTGCTGGGCGAGCAGCGCTTTCTGACGCGCTTCTTCCGCCTCGCGGGCCTGGCGTGCCAGGGTTTCTTCGATGGTCTTGAGAACTTTCGACAGGTCGGCCTGGTCCTGTTCGCGGGCGGCGAGCTTCTGGTCGCGGACCTTCACGTCGTCATTGAGCTTGGCCAGGGCCGCCTGGCGTTCCTTGCGGACTTTGTCCAGTTCGTCGCGCTGGCTGTCCAGGCTGCTTTTCTGCACCAGCAACTGGGCTTGCTGCAGGTTGATGTCGTTCTCGACGTTGGCCAGTTGGCGCAGGGTTTCGTTGAAATTCTTCAACTGCTCCAGGCGCGCCTGGCTCAGGTAGTCGTAATAAGTCAGGGTGCGGGCGAATTTTTCCGGGTTTTGCTGGTTGAGCAACAACTTGAGGTACTCCTGGCGGCCGCCCTGGTAGGCGGCGCGGGCCTGGATGGCGATCAGTCGTTGCTGTTCAATCCGCGCGCTCTGGAGTTTTTTTTTCTCTCCATCGAGCCGCTGCAGTTCGCTTTCGCTCTTTTTCAGCTCTTTCTGCAGGGCATCGACCTGCTTCTCCAGCTTGCCCATCTCGGTTTCGGTGCCGCGCAGCTCTTTCTGCACGCCGGATTTTTCTTCCTGCAACTTGCCCAGGAGCTTTTTCAGCTCAACGATATCCTGACGCGTGGCGTCCAATTGTTGCTGGGTTTGCGCGCGCTCGTCGGCAAAGGCCGGTTGGAGCAGGCAGATCAGGGCTAGGGCGATAAGGGCGCGAAGCATGGGGCGGGCGACACCTGGGAACGGGACGTCCTAGTATGCCCGCCGCGCGCTGCAAAAAAAACGCCCAAAAGCGGTTGCTTTCAGGCGTTTCCGATAAAGAGGTAGGCCGCAGGCCAGCGGCCGGCCTGATTTACGGTGTTTAGAGGTCAGTCAGGATCGACGTGCCGGTCATCTCCTGCGGCTGTTTCAGCCCCAGAAGCTTGAGCATGGTCGGGGCGACATCCGCCAGCACGCCACCTTCACGGACCTTCAGCGGCCGTTTGCCGACATAGATGAACGGTACCGGCTCGGTGGTGTGGGCGGTGTGGGCCTGACCGGTGGATTCGTCTTCCATTTGTTCGACGTTGCCGTGGTCGGCGGTGATCAGTGCTTCGCCGCCGACCTTGTCCAGGGCCTCGACGATACGTCCTACACACAAATCCAAGCATTCCACTGCTTTAACGGCCGCATCGAATACACCGCTGTGGCCGACCATGTCGCCGTTGGCGTAGTTGACCACGATCACGTCGTAGCGCTGCTGTTCGATGGCCTCGACGATGCGGTCAGTGACTTCCGGCGCGCTCATTTCCGGTTGCAGGTCGTAGGTCGCGACTTTCGGCGACGGGATCAGGATACGTTCTTCGCCCGGGAAGGGTTCCTCGCGACCGCCGGAGAAGAAGAAGGTCACATGGGCGTATTTCTCGGTTTCGGCGATCCGCAGCTGGGTCTTGCCGTTTTTCGCCAGGTAGTCGCCCAGCACGTTTTCCAGGCTGCCCGGGGCGAAGGCCGATGGCGCGGGGATGCTGGCGGCGTATTGGGTGAGCATGACGAAGCCGGCCAGCTTCGGTTGGCGGGCGCGTTCGAAGTCCTTGAAGCCGTCTTCGACGAACACCCGGGTCAGTTCGCGGGCGCGGTCGGCGCGGAAGTTCATGAACACCACGGCGTCGCCGTCTTCGACCGTGACTTTCTCGCCAATGCTAGTGGCCTTGACGAATTCATCGCTCTCGCCACGTTCATAGGCGGCCAGCAGGCCTTCCTGGGCGCTGGCGGCCTGGAATTCGGCCTGACCGTCGACGATCAGGTTGTAGGCCTGGGCCACGCGGTCCCAGCGGTTGTCGCGGTCCATGGCGAAATAACGCCCGACCAGGCTGGCGATACGGCCCTTGCCCAGGGTGCGGAAGGTTTCGTCGAGCAGTTCGATGGATGACTGGGCGCTTTTCGGCGGGGTGTCGCGGCCGTCGAGGAAGGCGTGCAGGTAGATTTTCTCGGCACCGCGCTTGAACGCCAGTTCAGCCATGGCCACCAGGTGGTCCTGGTGGCTGTGCACGCCACCCTCGGACAGCAGGCCGAGGATGTGCACGGCCTTGCCCGCGGCCACGGCCTTGTCGACTGCTGCGCCGATCGTCGGGTTGTCGAAGAACTCACCGTCGCGGATCGCCTTGGTCACGCGGGTGAAGTCCTGGTACACCACGCGGCCGGCGCCGAGGTTCATGTGGCCGACTTCGGAGTTGCCCATCTGCCCGTCCGGCAGGCCGACATCCATGCCCGAACCCGAGATCAGGCCGTTGGGCTGGGTGGCGACGAGGCGGTCCAATACGGGCTTTTTCGCCGAATAGACAGCGTTGTAGTCATGGCTCTCACTGTGACCGAAGCCATCCAGGATGATCAGGACCAAAGGTTTAGGCGTGGTAGTCATGGATGGCTCTCGCGGCTGGATTGAAAGGACATGGAAAAAAGAGTCGCAGTTTAAAGCCAAGTTCACAGGCCGTCACCGCCGGGCGGGGTTTGGCCGACCTTGACGGCTGTGTATACTGGCCCACATTTTAACGCCCTGGAACCTCCTGATGGTCGATCACCTGATTGCATTTGCCACTAGCCACTATCTGTTAGCCGGCGCCTTCGTGCTCCTGCTGGCCTTGCTGATTGCCCATGAAATGAGCCGCGGTGGCGCCAGCCTCAGCACCGGCCAGTTGACTGCATTGGTCAACCAGGAGCAGGGCGTGGTCATCGATTTGCGTCCGAGCAAGGATTTTGCCGCCGGTCACATCGTCGGTGCGCTGAACATTCCCCAGGACAAACTGATGGCTCGCATCGGCGAACTGGAAAAGCACAAGGCCAAGACCCTGATTCTGGTCGACGCCCAGGGCCAGCACTCCGGGACTCACGCCCGCGAACTGCTCAAGTCCGGTTTTATTGCCGCCAAGCTGTCCGGCGGTATTTCCAGCTGGAAAGCCGACAATCTGCCGCTGGTGAAGTGATATGGGCCAGGTCGTCGTCTACTCCAGTGATTACTGCCCTTACTGCATGCGGGCCAAGTCGTTGCTCGGCAGCAAGAACGTTGCCTTCGACGAGATCAAGGTCGACGGCAAGCCGCAGGTGCGTGCTGAAATGGCCCAGAAAGCGGGGCGTACTTCCGTGCCGCAAATCTGGATCGGCGACCGGCACGTGGGTGGCTGCGATGACCTGTTCGCCCTCGAGCGCGCCGGCAAGCTGGATGCGTTGCTAGAAGCTTGACTCCCCCAACCCTTTAAAGACCTGAAGATCAAGAAGGATCTGCTGCGATGACTGACCAACAGAACACTGCTGCTACCGAAGAAGAAAGCCAACCGCAATTCTCCTTGCAGCGTATCTACGTGCGCGACCTGTCCTTCGAAGCCCCGAAAAGCCCGGCGATCTTCCGCCAGCAGTGGGAGCCGAGCGTTGGCCTGGACCTCAATACCCGTCAGAAAGCCCTGGAAGGCGACTTCCACGAAGTGGTACTGACCCTGTCGGTCACCGTGAAGAACGGTGAGGAAGTGGCCTTCATCGCTGAAGTGCAGCAGGCCGGTATCTTCCTGATCAAGAACCTCGACGCGGCTTCCATGAGCCACACCCTGGGTGCGTTCTGCCCGAACATCCTGTTCCCGTACGCTCGCGAAACCCTGGACAGCCTGGTGACCCGTGGTTCGTTCCCGGCGTTGATGCTGGCCCCGGTGAACTTCGATGCCCTGTACGCGCAAGAGCTGCAGCGTCTGCAGGAAGAAGGCGCGCAAACCGTTCAATAAGCGGATTGCACAGTCTTTGTAGGAGCCAGCTTGCTGGCGATAGCGACCGATCAGGCGATGCAAACCTCACGGGCCTTATCGCCGGCAAGCCGGCTCCCACAGAAAAAAAGCGCCTGTCCGGCGCTTTTTTTGTTCAGGCGGCGCCTGGTTTTCAGGCAAAGCCCAACTGGCGCCAGCCTTCGTAGACTGCCACCGCCACGGTGTTGGACAGGTTCAGGCTGCGGCAGCCTTCGCGCATCGGCAGGCGCAGGCGTTGTTCGCCGGGCAGGGCCTCGAGCACCTCGGTTGGCAGGCCACGGCTTTCCGGGCCGAAGAGAAACGCATCACCCTCGGCGAAGCGCGCATCGTGGAACAGCCGCGAGCCCTTGGTGGTGAAGGCGAACAGGCGCGGGTGAGCGAGGCTTTCCAGGCAACTGGCGAGGTCGGCGTGGGTCTTGAGCGTGGCGTACTCGTGGTAGTCGAGGCCGGCGCGGCGCAGGCGCTTGTCGTCCATTTCAAAACCGATGGGCTCGATCAAATGCAGGTGGCAGCCGCTGTTGGCGCACAGCCTGATAATGTTGCCGGTGTTCGGCGGAATTTCTGGTTGAAAGAGGATGACGTGAAACATGCACGGCTCCGAAGATAAAGATGAGCTGCATTCTACCCCTGAAGAGGACCCGCGACCGAAGCTATTGCCGCGGGTGCTGGGGTCGCTGGCGCTTGTCGGCTTGATGGTCGGGATGATGATCGGTCGCCTGACCGCGCCCCAGCCCCTGGAGTTGCAGCAGGTCGACGTGGTGCCCGAAGGGGTGGTGCTGTGGTTCAGCGCCGAGCCCAAGGTACATGGCGAGCAGGTTGACGGTACCGTGGCGCTGCTGTTCGATGCCGAGGGTAAGGCGCAGAACGGCCACTTGCAGGTGGCCGGCAAGGACGCCAACTGGCGTGTGCGCTTGAGTGACAAGGGGTTGTTGCTGACGCTGCTGGCGGCGCGTCCGTTGCACGGCGAGTGGGCCGGGGCCAAGGTGGACGGCCGCTGGAGATTGGCGATCAATCTGCGGGAGGAATAAAACAGGGAATCTCCGGCCTGCCTGTACCGAAGCTCCCGGAACCGCTGTCGTGCTCGTCGCGCTGGGCGCCATGAGTCCGGGTGTTAAAGAGGGAATTCCTGGCCTGCCTGTACCAGGGTTCCCAAAAACGTCTGGGCTCGTCGCGGTGAGCGGTATGAGCCCGGTGTAAAGAAGGGGAGTCCCGGCCTGCCTGTACCAGGGTCCCCGAAAGCGTTTGGGACTCGTCGCTGCGAACGGTGTGAGTCCCGGTGTAAAGAAGGGGAGTCCTGACCTGCCTGTATCAGGGTCCCCGAAAGCGTTTGGGACTCGTCGCTGTGAGCGGTGTGAGTCCCGGTGTAAAGAAGGGAAGTCCCGGCCTGCCTGTACCAGGGTTCCCGAAAACGTCTGGGCT